>NZ_JAPZQJ010000434.1:0-29361 GCF_027530405.1 Microcystis sp. LE19-41.2A
ACCATGACCGAGATATTAACGCCAGTAAAAATATTTTGGCCGCAGGGCTTGCGGTGTCAGTCTGTAGAGCGACCATAAGACCAGAACAGAGTAAATCTGGGGCGGCAGGTGCGAAAAATCCTTCGGGAAAGAAGCAGAAACTCAAATCGTGAGGTTTGGGAATCGCCGTCCGTTTTACGGCGGCGAGGATGTCAACCGGCGGGGCGAGTCTATCGGGAAGCTTTACAGTTTAGCGTTTCTGGACAAACCAGCGCGGTGATGGAAAATAGCCTAGGGCAGTTGCTCTGGCTGGGGGGTCAATGCTATGATTAGGGAGACTTTTGCGGGTATAGTTCAGTGGTAGAACGTCACCTTCCCAAGGTGAATGTCGCGCGTTCGAGTCGCGTTACCCGCTTCTGACGACAATTGATTTGACATACCCCACGCCGTAAACGGACGTGGATTCTTCTAGCATCACTGCTGTGAATTTCTGGCTCAACGAGTCCACTTGAATTAGATTCCTGGCGAAATCCTACCCAGAGGTGGTTCTCTCCTCAGACTTTCGCTCCCTTACAGAAGCCTGTTCTCGGGGTCCCCTACGATACAGTTCAAAACCTCTAAAATAATTGGTTTCTTTGGTACTTGGTGCTGAGAATTTTTACCTATAGGAGCATTCCCCTATAGAACCCCATAACTCTAGTTTTCAAGGTGCGTTCATCGGTTGATGACTGGGTTTTTTAAGCGGTTGCTTACCCGGCCGCCTATTCTTAATATCATACATCAGATCAAGTCGCCCTAAAAGGGCGAGGCTTTAAACCCAATTTTTTGGTAATATATCAATTAACTGGCAAGATGGGCTTGGTCAAGTTAACCCCTTTGGCTGTTAACCGTCCCATCAAGCTGATCTAGGGCAAAGATAATGCTATCGCTACCATGAAACTAATTATCGGGGGACGTTACCAAGTTATTAAACCCCTAAGTCAAGGGGCTTTCGGTCAAACTTTTTTAGCCCAAGATAACTATCGCCCCGGCCGTCCTCAATGTGTGGTCAAACAGTTAATCACCCAAGTGGTTAACGAAGTTACTATAGGATTATTTGAGAGTGAGGCCAGAGCTTTGGAAAAACTCGGCCATCACCCTCAAATACCGCAATTTTTCGCCAGTTTTCAGGAAAATAAGTCTTTTTATATCGTTCAAGAATTTATCGATGGTCACGATCTTAGTCAGGAAATCTCTAAGGGTAAGCGTTTAGAAGAGAGTCAGGTAATTCAGTTATTAAAAGATATCTTGGAAGTTCTCGCTTTTGTCCATCAAAATAATATTATTCACCGAGATATCAAACCCCATAATATTATCCGTCGCCAAGAGGGCAAGCTAGTTTTAATCGACTTTGGCGGAGTCAAACAAGTGGGGACTCAATGGCTAAAAGCAAAACAGACCAGTGTGTCCATTGGGATTGGCACCCCTGGTTATATGCCTAGTGAACAGGCGCAAAATAAACCGCGATTGTCTAGCGATGTCTATGCCGTGGGAATCATCGCTATTCAAGCCTTAACCGGTCTCAAACCGACGCAATTTCCCGAAGATGCCGAAACCGGAGAAATCGCTTGGCGCGATCAGGCCGATGTTAGAGATGATCTAGCAGTTATTATCGATAAAATGACCCGTTATGACTGGCGCCAACGCTTTCCCTCGGCAGCAGAAGTTTTAGATGCCATAAAAGAGTTACTGCAATTGCGTCAACAACAAGCTTTAGTGCTGGAAATTTCAGCAGAGGATTTGTTTTATCGCGGTAACGCGCATCTCGATTTGGGGCAGCATCGCGAAGCAGTTCAATTGTATCAGCAGTCCCTGCGGAAAAAGCCCAATTTTGTCAATGCTTGGTATAATCGCGGTCTGGCCTTGCAACGATTAGGGCGTTTTCCTGAAGCTTTAGGGTCTTTTAATCAGGTAATTCAATTAGAGACTAATAATGCTCGGGCTTGGTTTTATCGCGGCATCGCTTTAGCTAATTTACGACAAATCAGTGATGCGATCGCATCTTGGGATAAGGCGATTCAACTGCAGCCAGATTATCTGGAAGCATGGCATTACAAGGGCATGATTTTATGTCGGATGCAACATTATGCGGAAGGTCTAGCGGCTTATAATCAAGCCCTGGCAATTAAATCCGATGCTAATGTCTGGTTTAGCAAAGGTGAAGCTTTACGGGAATTAGAACGACTCAGTGAAGCGGTCGCCGCTTATAATAAGGCTTTACAGTTACAATCCCAAAAGGCTGAGGCATGGTATCAACGGGGTTGTTGTCTCTACAAGTTAAAATGTTTCTCGGAAGCAGTGGTTTCCTTTAACCAAACCCTACAACTAGAGCCTAGCCATCAATTCGCTCTCCAACAACGGAATTTAGCCCTTAATCACCTGAAATTGTAGGCAGCAAGCCAGGATTTTGGTTCTCTTGGATTTGGTGGGTAAAATTTATTCTCAGATACATTCCTCCTAGCGAGGGGGTGGAAGGAACCACTCCAGACACAGAGGACACAAAGATTGATCGCTTCTATAGTAAGTTAAACTGATCACACAAAGAATAAGAGAGCCGATTTTGACTCTCATTCAGATAAAATGGGCATACTAATATTATTGACAAGATGGGCGAAATTTGGATGTCTTCTCTTGAAACAATAGCAATCAACCAAAGATTTGAATATTTATTATCGGTTCTGTCAGCAGAGCGATTTCTCAAAAAACAGGGAATTGGCAATGAAGTTCCTTTTTTTATCTGTCCTTACCCACCTCAAGACACTGTTGAAATGGAACGTCTGCAAAAGCAACTGGTTAGTCAGTTGCATCAAAAAGGGATTCGCATATTAGAGATCAATCTTTATGAGCTCTGTCTTGACTTATTGAGGGAACGGCAGATATTTGAGCAAATTCTCGATATAGAATCCTCGATATCTAAAGGGGAACTGAAAGAGCTTTTACAAAATGTGTTAGATTCGGAGAGTCATTTAATTCCAGCCCTAGGCGAAAAAATTGCCGAAAATCCGTTTGATATCTTGTTTTTATGGGGCGTTGGTCAAATTTTTCCCTATATTCGTTCCCATAATGTTCTTAATAACCTCCAAACCACGAACAACAACCAACCGACGGTAATGTTTTTTCCGGGGGCCTACACCTATTCCCTAGAGTCGGGAGCCTCTCTCAATTTATTTGGACTCTTAGGAGATGACAAATATTATCGAGCTTTTAACATTTACGAGTACCAAGTTTAAGGGAGAACTAATTATGCAGTTAAGTAGAATTTTTGAGAAACAAGTTAGTCGTCCTATGGAAGGGGTAATCAAAGCGGATGCCAATGATGAGGCGAGTCTGCACGTTGAACTAGAAGAATATGTGCTTACCGGCGAGGTTGAAAAACGCCTAGAGGAGTTTTTGTCAGCTTATAACAATTATACAGGAGTTAATGGGGTTTGGATATCGGGCTTTTTTGGCTCTGGTAAGTCCCATTTATTAAAAATATTGGCCCTGTTGTTAGAGGATCGCTGGCTCGAAAATAGCCAAGCAATTGAAAAATTTTTACCCAAATGTCGGAACAATGAAATTCTTAAAAGAGACTTAAGGAAAGCCGTTGCTATTCCTGCTCAAAGTATTTTATTTAATATCGATCAAAAGGCGGATGTCACCAGTAAAACAGAATTTGATGCTTTATTATCAGTTTTTAGCAAGGTTTTCAATGAAGCGCGGGGTTATTATGGAAAACAGGGCTATATTGCTCAGTTTGAAAAAGAATTAGATGAGCGGGGGTTATATACTGCTTTTAAAACTGAGTATGAATCCGTTGCTGGTAAACCCTGGGAAAGGGGACGGGAACAAGTCATTTTAGAAAGAAAAAATATTGCGATCGCCTATGGAAAAGTGACCGGTGCATCGGTGGAAAATTCCACCAATATTCTCGATTTATATCGTCAGGATTATAAACTTTCCATTGATGATTTTTCCCAAGATGTAAAAGCATTTATTGAACAGAAACCCTCTAATTTTAGACTAAACTTTTTTGTGGATGAGGTGGGACAATACATTGCGGATAATGTTAAATTAATGACCAATTTACAAACCATTGCCGAGAGTTTAGCCACAAAATGTCAGGGACGTTCTTGGGTGATTGTCACCGCTCAGGAAGACATGGAAACGGTATTAGGAGAAATGGGAAATCATCGAACTAAGGATTTTTCTAAAATTCAAGATCGTTTTGCTAATCGCATGAAATTAACCAGCCGGGATGTGGCGGAAGTTATTCAGAAACGTCTGCTGACAAAAAATGAGGATGGTGTTAGAATACTCGGGCAGATTTATGAGCAACAACGGCATAATTTACCTACCTTATTTCGCTTTTCCGATGGCTCAAGGGATTTCCGTAATTTCCAAGATAGAAACCATTTTATCGATTGTTATCCTTTTATTCCCTATCAGTTTACCCTTTTCCAGTCTGCTATTAGAGGATTATCTATACATAGTGCTTTTGAAGGAAAACATAGTTCGGTAGGGGAACGCTCAATGTTGGCGGTTTTCCGTAAGGTGGTAATAGCAATTGAGGGGCAAGAAATTGGTCATCTAGCTACATTTGATTTAATGTTTCAAGGAATTAGATCGACGTTGAAATCTAATATTCAGAGTGGTATTACTTTAGCGGAAGATAATCTTAATAATCCTTTTGCCGTGCGTCTTCTCAAGGCATTATTTCTAGTTAAATATGTAGAGGGATTTAAGGCTAATTTACAGAATTTATCTATCCTGATGTTAGAGGAATTTGAACAGGATATTTCCCACCTACAAAATCGAGTTCAGGAAGGGTTAAACCTGCTTGAACATCAAACCTACATTCAGAGAACGGGGGACTTGTATGAGTATTTAACGGACAAGGAAAAAGACATTGAGCAGGAGATTAAAAATACAGAATTAGAAGATAATAGGATTTTAGATGCCTTAAATAATTTAATTTTTGAGGAGATTCTCAAAACCGCAAAAATTCGCAATCAAGAGGGGACACAAGATTATCAATTCTCCCGTAAGATTGATGGAATACTTTATAAACGAGAATACGAGTTAAGTATTCAAATCATCACTCCTTTTTTCTGGCAATATGAGCAAGAAAAAGCCCTACAGATGGAGAATATGGGACGGGATGAGTTATTAGTTATTATCCCTTATAATCAGCCTTTAATGAAAGATTTAACCATGTATAAAAGAACAGAAAAATATGTTCAACAGAATATATCTGTCACTCATCAGGAAGAAGTTAAAAGTATTTTGAATCAAAAAAATCAAAGCAATCAACAAAATTACGAAAAGATTAAAAACAGTCTGAAAAGTTTATTAGGACAGGCTAAGTTATTTGTATCGGGAAGGGAGTTAGAGATTAGCAGTAGTGATGCTCAAAGTAGAATTATTTTAGGGTTTCAGAAATTAATTGCCGAGGTGTATCATAACTTTCAAATGTTAGGGGGAGTGAATTATAAAGTCGAACAATTTAAGCACTTTTTAGAACCGTCTCAAGAGGGTTTATTTAGTAATGATCTCAAGGATTTAAGTGAACCAGAAAAAGAGGTTTTTAACTTTACTCAAAAGGATAAAGAAAAGGGGTTAAGGACATCTATGAAGTCTCTAACCGATAATTTTCAACGTAAACCCTATGGGTGGAGTGAGGGGGCGATTTTATGTATGGTTGCCAAACTGTGCGCCAAAGGTAAGCTAAAAGTGGAAAGAGAGGGCAATTTGTTGGAAGGAGGGGCATTAGTTGAGGCTATTTGTAAGTCCCGTAATTATAGTAATATTTTACTACAGCCACAACAGAAATTTACCTCTTCACAGGTACGAAAACTTAAGGATTTTTATGAGGAATTTTTTGCTCAACCCTGTGGAGATAATGAACCTAAAGCTATTTATCAGAAAACGCAAGCAGCATTTAAGGAACTCAGCCAATTGATTCGAGAAACACTCTCAGAAATGGATAAATATCCTTTTTTATCGGCTTTAGAACTGGCTCGACAAACCCTGAATGATGTATGTAATAAGCCTTATGATTGGTATCTTACCGATTTAACCGAACGAGAGGATGAGTTATTAGATCTTAAAGAGAATGTAATAGAGCCGATTCTGAGTTTTATGCAGGGGGAACAAAAACGGATTTATGATCGGGCTAAACTGTTATTAGAGACTCAAAAGCCCAATTTTAGTTATATCAACAGCGATAATCTATCTCAATTGAGAACAGTTCTCACGGATACCCAATGCTTTAAAGGAAGCCGGATGCAGCAGGTAAAGGGGTTAATAGAGTCGGTAGAGGCAGAAATTTCTAGCGAAGTTACCAAGGAAGTGGAACAAGCACAGGAAGAAATCGGGTTGTTACAAGAGCGAATGGGTAAAATGGCCGAGTTTTCCCAACTTTCTCCGGTTCAACAGCAGGAAATTCTGAAATCTTTTCAGGATTGTTGTGATTCTATTGCTCAAGAAGATTTGATTGCTATGATTCGCAGTACCCGTCAGAAGTTTGAAACGGATACCTATCCTCGGTTACTCTCAAAAATGACTAAGTTGACGGGGGTTGATGGGGTTTCTTCCCAGGCAACCCGTCGGGTTAAGGAGTCAGAAACTCAATATATACCCAGTCAGACAATTAAGATTAATTTTGGCAAGGCATGGCTGGCAGATGAGGCGGATGTGGAGGAGTATCTCTCGGCAATGCGTGAGGCTTTAATAGCAGAAATTAAGGAAGGTAAACGGATTCAAATTTGAGAAGTGGGGTGTGGGGTGTGGGAACTATTTACCACGATATAGAGATTACCGATTTCTTGATTGAGATGAAAAGATGATTACATCATTAGAACTGAGAAATTTTACAGCTTTTCGACGTTTAAAAATTGATTTTTCTCCGAAGATTAACGTCATTATTGGAGAAAATGGGACGGGAAAAACTCATTTGTTAAAAGTTGCTTATGCCCTTAGTTCTGGGTATAAACTGTTTAAACAGCCATCGGAGATGGAGGAGTCTGATTTAAGGGATTTTTTAACCGAGCGGTTAATTCGTCTTTTTCTTCCTTTAAATAATAAATTAGGAAAACTTTATCACACGGGAGCAGAAGAAAAGGCAGAATGTACTATTAACTTTTCCCTAGAGCAAACGCTGAAAATTAGTTTTTCTAAGAGTTCCCAATCTGTGCATATTATCGAGAATAAAAATTATGAGCAATACCAACAAACTCCAGTTTTTATTCCCGCTCAAGAATCTTTATCTTTTATGGAGGGAATGCTTAGTCTCTACGATAGGTATCAAATGACTTTTGATGAAACCTATCGAGATCTATGGTCACTGCTAGATTTACCTGTTATCCGGTCTGAAAATCTTCAGGAAAAATCTAAATGGGCGATGGAAGAAATTAAAAATATTTGTGGGGGAAAATTTATCTTTTACGGAGGAGGTAGGGTAAATTTTAAAGTCAAAAATATAGAATATTCTGTTAATGCAATCGCTGGAGGTTTTCGCAAGATGGGAGTATTATCTAGGTTATTAGAAACGGGTGCAATTCAACCGGGGATGAGTGGGACATTATTTTGGGATGAACCGGAAGGAAATATTAACCCTAAATTAATGAGGCTATTGGTAGAAATTTTACTAGAATTATCTCGTAATGGTCAACAAGTTATAGTGGCTACTCATGATTATGTTTTTTTAAAATGGTTTGATTTACTAATTGATGAAAAGAAAGATGATAAGATTACTTATCATAGTCTTTATCGGGAGCAGGAAAATAATCAATTAAGGGTTAATAGCACCCATGAATATCTAGAAATTTACCCGAACCCAATTGATGAAGCTTTTGAGGCTTTAATCAATAATGAAATAGATAAAACTATGGGAGTTTTGGGGAAATGAAAATTGAATGTGATGGCTTTGAGTTTGATTTTCCTAATGCTTTAGATGTTTTTATTTTTGATGAAAAAGAAACCAATAAACTTCATTATCATGGGTTAAGTCATGCGATGAAAGCAGTAGATATTATCGTTGAGTTGACCGATTTTTATTTGTTTATTGAAGTTAAAAATTTCCATAAACCCGAACAGTATCAAGACTCTAGCTATTTTAATAATTTGCGAGAAACTCTTAAACATAAATATCGAGATTCTTGGTTATATCGTTGGTGTGAAAATAAAATTGATAAACCGATTAAATATCTCTGTTTACTCGAATTAGATACTCCTCTTTTATCTCGTATGAATAAGGAATTACGCCAACAAATCCCTATTGGTCAAAAAGGAAAAAGATGGAGTCAAGAAATTTGTAATAGTTGCATTGTGCTTAATTTTGCCATCTGGAATCAGCAATTTACAGCATGGCCGATAATAAGATTGTCTTGAGAAGTTTTCTTTTTTAGGATAAAATTGTCTTATGGATACATCAAGACTTAAAAAATTCGCTCAGTATGCCCGTCGTTATCTCAGAGAACAGATGACGACTAAGTTAGAAGTGGTCTTAGCTGAAAATAGCGCCGCAAGACGAGAAAATCCCAAAGCTATCAGCAAGTTAGCCGAAAAAATCGAAGTTTTAGGCAAAGAACAGCTTATTGAACAGGTTGCCTATACTTGGTTTAACCGTTTTTGTGCCTTGCGGTTTATGGATAGCAACCGCTATCACTCCATTAGGGTTGTGTCCGCTGCTGAGGGGCAGTTTCAGCCAGAAATCTTGGCTGAGGCGAAAACGGGACATATTGACGAGGAAATGCTCAATAAACAGGTCAGAAAGCAGATTTTTGATTTATTAAGCGGAACTGCACCGAGTTATGATGCTCAAGGGGAAGCCTATCGTTTATTAATTGTAGGAGTGTGTAATTATTATCATCAGTTGATGCCCTATTTATTTGAACGAATTGATGATTATACCGAGTTATTGATGCCCGATGATTTATTATCGGGTAATTCAATTTTAGCTTATACTCGTGAGGCAATGACTCCAGAAAATTGTGAGAGTGTGGAGGTGATTGGGTGGTTATATCAGTTTTATATCTCTGAGAAAAAAGACGAAGTTTTTGAGGGACTAAAAAATAATAAAAAAATCACTCCCCAGAATATTCCAGCGGCAACTCAGTTATTTACTCCTCATTGGATTGTCCGTTATTTAGTAGAAAATTCCCTGGGGCGTTTATGGATGTTAAACCGTCCTCAGTCTCGGTTAGTTGAGTCAATGTCCTATTATGTGGATAGTGGTAAGTGGGAAGTGGGAGATGGGTACTTAAAAATCAACTCGCCTGAAGATATAAAAATCTGTGATCCTGCTTGTGGTTCGGGACATATTTTAGTCTATGCTTTTGATTTACTTTATGCAATATATGAGGAAGAAGGTTATACAGCAAATGAGATTCCTAGCAAGATTTTAACCCATAATCTCTATGGCATAGAAATTGATGAACGGGCGGGAAGTTTGGCAGCATTTGCATTAACCATGAAAGCGAGGGAAAAGGAAAGACGATTTTTTCGTAAACCCATCCAGCCTAATATTTGTGTGTTGAAAAAAGTTGAGTTTTCTGAAAAAGATCTACAGCCTTATCTAGATTTTGTCGGGCGCGATTTGTTTACTGCGCCTTTATTAGAAACACTACATGAGTTTAAGGAGGCGGATAATTTTGGGGCGTTAATTCGTCCTACGGTGACGGATGTACAGGGGATGATAGGGTTATTAAATGAGCGCAATGTCGCTAGTCAGTTATTGTTATATAAAACCCACGAGAAGGTAATAGATGTGTTAAATATGGCGGATTTTTTAAGTCCTAAGTATCACCTTGTTGTGGCTAATCCCCCCTATATGGGTAACAAGGGGATGAATAATCGGTTAAAGGCTTTTTTACAGGATAATTATAGTGAGGTAAAATCGGATCTATTTTCTGCTTTTATGGCGCGTTGTTTAGAATTATGTAAAAATAACGGATTTACAGGATTTATGACTCCTTTTACTTGGATGTTTTTAAGTTCCTATGAAAAGTTACGCACAGGCATTTTAAGTAAAAGTACCATTACTTCTTTAGTTAGACCAGAATATCATGCTTTTTTTGAGTCTGCTTATGTTCCTATTTGTGCCTTTACTTTATATCAACAATTTTTACCCAATTATAAAGGGGCTTTTATTGATTTACAGCAGTTTTATGGTGTAGATATTCAACCCGTTAAAGCATTAGAAGCAATAAAAAATCCTAATTGTGGTTGGTTTTACCGCGCTTCTGCTAGTGATTTTAAGAAGATTCCAGGAAATGCGATCGCTTATTGGGTGAGTGATAGAGTCTTAGAAATTTTTGCTACTTCAGAAAAGTTAGGCAATATAGCTGAAATTAGAGTGGGATTAGATACGGGTAATAATGACTTCTTTATAAAATATTGGACAGAAGTTAATATAAATAATATTGGTTTTAACAAGAAAAATATAAATAATTTTATCGAGTCAAACAAGTTATATGTTCCTCATACAAAGGGAGGAGAATATAGAAAATGGTATGGAAATTTTGATTACATATTAAAATTTAGTCAAAAGTATTATTCTCAATTAGAAAATTCAGGAAATCATTTACCTTCTAGACAATTTTATTTTAGAGAAGGGGCTAGTTATACAAGAATAAGTTCCTCGTTATTTTCTATTAGATACAGTCCACAGGGATTTGTTTTTAATTCAGCTTGCCCTACAATTTTTTGTCAAACATATGATGAATTAGTCTTATTTTTAGCCCTATTATCAAGCAAAATAATAAATCTTTTTATGTCAGCAATGAGTCCAACTTTAAATTTTCAAGCTGGCGAAATTAGACAGATTCCCCTTATCAACAATCCAAGTAATAAAATTATCAACAATGCCGAAAATATCATTAGTTTAAGTCGCCAAGACTGGAACTCATACGAAACCTCGTGGGATTTTACCACCCTTCCACTTTTGAGAGTGGGAAGTGAAAACCTAGAACAAAATACCCACTTTCCACTTTCCACTTCCCTGAAAGAAACCTATCAAAACCTCCGCCAGAAATGGCAAGAAATGACCTTAGCAATGCAGAAACTAGAGGAGGAAAATAACAGTATATTTATCGAAGCTTATGGACTAGAAGACGAATTAACCCCCGAAGTTCTCTTAAAAGAAATCACCTTAACCTGTAACCCCCATTATCGTTATAAGAAAGAAGTGGGAAGTGAGAAGTGGGAAGTGGGAAATAAAGAGGAAAATACTATCCACTTTCCCATAGATGAAGACTTAGAAAAACGATTATTAGCAGATACTATCAAAGAATTTATCTCCTACTCGGTGGGTTGTATGTTTGGACGTTATTCTCTTGATAAAGAAGGCTTAATTTTAGCCAACCAAGGAGAAACCTTGCAAGACTACCTTAAACAGATTCCAAACCCCACCTTTCCCCCAACAGAAACCAACGTTATCCCCATCCTTGAGGGGGACTGGTTTAGTGATGATATAACCGAACAATTCCGGCAATTTCTGCGGCTCACATTTGGGGAGAAAAACTATCAACAAAACCTCAACTTTATCGAAGAAGCGATCGGAAAATCCCTAGAAAAGTACTTTCTCAAAGACTTTTATGATGACCACACTAAACGTTATAAAAAACGTCCCATATATTGGTTATTTAGTAGCCCAAAAGGAACATTTAACGCCCTAATTTATCTCCATCGTTATCGCCCTGATACCGTTAATATCGTCCTTAACAGCTATCTGCGGGAATTTCGGCTTAAACTAGAAGTAAAACTAGACACCTTCCAACAAATAGAAATTAGTACAAGTGCGACTAAAACCGAAAAAACCAAAGCCCTACGAGAAAGCGAACAAATCAAAAAAATGATCGGAGAATTAGAAACCTACGAACAAGAAACCCTCTATCCTTTAGCCATCGCCCAGAAGGAAATAGATCTTGATGATGGGGTAAAAGTCAACTATACTAAATTAGGTAAAGCCCTGAAAAATATAACAGGATTAGGTTAAAATAAACTCACTTCCCTTATTCCCGGAAATAAGATATATTAGGGATAAGGATGAGAAAATATTTATCATTCCTGATTTAAGTATATTTTGCTGCCCAGAACAGTTATGCCCGCCCGTGATTATTACCATGATATTGTCAAAAAAGCCCTTCAAAAAGATGGGTGGACAATTACTCATGATCCCTATCGTATCAGGCTGGCGAGAAGAAAAAACCTATTTGTTGATTTAGGAGCAGAACGTCTAATTGCCGCCGAAAAAGATTTAGAAAAAATTGCTATTGAAATTAAGAGTTTTCGCAGTGCGTCAGAAATGAAAGATTTAGAAGAAGCCGTCGGACAGTTTGTTTTATACGAACATTTATTAACTCGCTACGAACCCGAACGAAAGCTATATCTAGCCGTTCCTGAAGACGTGCGACAATCTATTTTTGAAGAAGAAGCAGGACAAGTTTTAATCGAAGATAAAATTATTCGTCTCTTTAGTTTTAATGTCAATCAAGCGGAGGTTGTGGTATGGATTACTTAACTAAAATTTATCTTAAAAAAGCCATTATTAAAGCTTTAGAAGATTATCGCAATTTTTTAGGTTCGGATCCTGAAAGTGAAATTGAATTAGTGATTGATGAAACTAGAGATCACTACCTTTTAATTGAAACTGGCTGGCATCGTAACCAAAGAATCTACGGCACTCTAATTCATCTGAATATTATTGATAATAAAATTTGGATTCAACAAGATGGAACAGAAGAAGGTATTGCTAACGAATTAGTCAATCTTGGCATTTCTCCTCAGCAAATTGTCCTCGCTTTTAAAACCATTGAACGCCGTAAAATTACCAGTTTTGCTATTTCTTAATCCTACTGTCACATCCAGCCTATTTTGGAGGTTAACCCCTTGAATCAGCAGATTAAACAAGCCTTAACTAAACTTTTTGAGCGTCACCGGATTGTTTTTTGGTATGACACCGAAAAAGAGTTACGCTCAGATTTCGAGAGATTAGAATTAGAAAACATTGAAAAAATAGAGATAAAAAATAACGAATTTGGACTAAAATACCGAGTTTTAAAAGAACAACCTCAACAAAAATTCCTCTTATACCATGAAGGCAAAGAACCAGAATATTTAGATAACTGGTTACTAGATGTGGAGTTAGCACAGGGAAAATTCAGCAGCGATCAAGTTTCTCTTTGGCTAAATGAATTAGAACTAGGGCTAGAATTTGCCGATGTACTTGCTCCTCATCGTGAATTTTTTCTGTCTAATAAACGCCGAGAATCCCTAAAACAATTACTTCAACCCCATGACACAAAAACCAATATTCGCCTAAAAATGTTGGCGGTTTGTACTGCCGCACCTCCCCGTTTAGATTCCATTTTAGAACAACTCTTAAAAGAATACGCCGAACAACAAGACGAAAAATTTAAACTCTGCGATCGCACTGGTTTAACTAAATTTCTTTGGCAACAAATGGAACAAGTTTATGGTTATCGTTCCTCAGAGTTAAGTATCAAAGACTTTGTCATACAACTCTTTAAATCCTGTTATAATTACGCCTTAGAAGGACAGGAAACACTAACACAAGATGCCCTGATTTTTTTCAACAGATGGAAAGATAGCCGTCAATTTGAAAAATCTTTTGAAAGCTTATCCGATCATTGTGCTAAAATGCTCAATATTAAGGAAAAACTAAACCAGCGACGTTATCAAGAACTTATCTCAATAGATTATTTTAGCTTAATTGACCTAAAAATAATTCATGATCTCATTCAATCGGTTAGTAATCGAACCATTGCGACTCATGAAGTTATTAATATTGTGCGTCAGCGTCAACAAGGATACTGGTATCGAAAATTTAAACATTTGTACGAAGTTGTTAACTATGCCTCACAGTTTATTCAAGTCTTAGATGAAGCTAACTTATCCATCGAATCCCTCAAAGATGGCTTAGAAAAATATTGTCAATCTTGGTTTAAAATTGATCAACTCTACCGTAAATTTACTTATCATCTGGTGGCGGCTGCTCAACCTACTCTGACAGAAAAACTTAGTCAAGAAATTGAAAACCGTTATGTAAATTCCTATCTTTTAAACCTTAATAGTTCTTGGCAAGTCTTTGTTGATAGTGTCACCCAATGGAACAAGATAGAATTCTCTTCACAAAGGTCATTTTTTAGCAAATGGGTAGAACCATTTTTGAAAAAAGATAAAAAAGTTTGTGTCATTATTTCCGATGCTCTCCGCTATGAAATCGGGGATGAGTTAGTCAGTTTAATTCGTCAAGAGGATCGTTATGAAGCCACCCTAGAAGCTGCTATCACTCTCTTACCCAGTTATACTGCACTGGGAATGGCTGCCCTTTTGCCTAATCAAACACTAGAAATAATTGATGATTCTGTTTATGTAGATCAACAAGACTCTCAAGGAACAGAAAATCGGCGTAAAATTATCCAAAAAGCCTTTCAAAAGATTCAAAAAAAAGCAACAGTTATTCAAGCCAAAGAATTATTAGAATTAAATCAGGATCGAAGTCGTTCCCTATTTCGAGATCACGATGTGGTTTATGTTTATCACAATCAAATTGATCAGATCGGAGATAAATTAGCAACAGAAAAACAAGTTTTTCAGGTGGTTGAAAACACCTTTTCTGACCTCGATAAGCTCATTAAAAAACTGACGGGAGCCAATGCCAGTAACCTATTGATTACGGCAGATCATGGGTTCATTTACCAACATAGTGATGTCGAGAATAGTGATTTTTCCACGGTGGAAGTCCCAGGGGATAAAATCATCAAAAAAAATAGGCGTTTTCTGATCGGTAAAGCACTAGAAGACTCCGATAGACTCAAAAAATTTAAAGCACAACAGATCGGTTTAACGGGAGAACTAGAAATCCAAATTCCCAAATCTATTAGTCGTTTACGAATCCAAGGATCGGGAAGTCGTTTTGTTCATGGTGGCGCAAGTTTACAGGAAATTATTATTCCCATTGTTAAAGTTAATAAAAAAAGACGAGGGGATCTTTCTACCGTGGAAGTGGAAATTATTCGTAACTCTACCTCAACCATTACATCAGGGCAACTAGCTGTTACTTTTTATCAACAAAAACCCGTCACCGATAAAGTTCAACCTCGTAGGCTAAAAGCTGGCATCTATACCCCCATAGGAGAGTTAATTTCTGATCTCCACGAACTGACTTTTGATTCCCCATCGGAAAATCCAAGAGAGCGAGAATTTCCAGTAAGATTTATCCTAACCAGTCAAGGGAATAATATCAATAATCAAGAAGTATTATTACGACTAGAAGAAAAACTGACCAATACTTCCCATTTCACAGAATATAAATCTGTTTCCTATCCCATCCGTCGTTCCTTTACCGGTGATTTTGATTTTTAAGTACCCACACCCCACACCCCACACCCCACGGGAGCATTTTTGGCGATTAATCCTGTTCCTCTAGCCATTTTTGCCAGAGATCTGGACGACGTTCCTTCGTGCGCTCCAGTTGTTGTTGATAGCGCCAATCAGCGATATCCTGATGATTACCCGATCGCAAAACCGGCGGCACTTGCCAACCGCGAAAGACCGGCGGCCGGGTATATTGGGGATAATCCAATATACCTGCCTCAAAACTCTCCAATTTCAACGATTCTGCCTTACCTACCGTCCCGGGTAACAACCGCGTCACCCCGTTAATAATCGCTAAAGCCGGGATTTCCCCACAAGTTAGGACAAAATCCCCTAAAGATACCTCTCTAGTCACCAAATGCTCACAAACCCGCTCATCTACCCCTTCATAATGGCCACAGATGAGAATTAACTGCTGATAACTACCGGCCCAAGTTTTCAGTAAAGCTTGATTGAGCGGTTCCCCCTGGGGAGTCATCAGCAGGATCTCCCGGGGTGGTAAAATTTCTAAAGACTCGATCGCCTCAAAAATTGGCTCTGGTTTTAATAACATTCCCACACCACCACCATAGGGTTCATCATCGACACGACGGTGTTTATCGTGGGCAAAATCCCGAAGATTGACCAAATTTACCCTAGCGATGTCGCGTTCGAGAGCTTTTGCCAACAACCCTGACTGCAGCGGTGAAGTAAAAAAATCGGGAAAGAGAGTGATAATGTCAAACTGCACGGGGAAAACTAAGGCCTAGACTGGGATAGTGTTTAATGTATCATTTTGTCACGGTTCGATCGGTTAAAATCTTGCTAATTTTGCGCTAGTCTATCTCAATAACATGATAGACTATGCTGTACTGTCTAGGGGTTTTTCTGGCTCTAGCTTGAGTGATCGAAGTCTAGCCTAGACTTAAAGTTAACTAACAGTCCGTCATTGCCAGTGGATCGAAGAAAATTGCTAAAATCGCCTCTACTATTGCTTGATGTCCCGAAAAATATTCCTAAACCGCATTTTTTTCCGTTAACTGTTCAGGGAAAATAACATCAAGATACCTGTCCATCTTCCCGAAAAACCTTCCATCCCTAAAAATGTCTATTCG
Organism: Microcystis sp. LE19-41.2A; assembly: GCF_027530405.1. NCBI lineage: Bacteria > Bacillati > Cyanobacteriota > Cyanophyceae > Chroococcales > Microcystaceae > Microcystis > Microcystis sp. LE19-41.2A. The sequence goes on from NZ_JAPZQJ010000434.1 coordinate 16,494, forward strand.
TTCAGTGACATGATCATCGAGCTAGAAACCCAACATTCCCAAAATCCTACCCCCGTATCTCTCAAAACGGCGATTTTAGTCATTGGAGGTGCCGAGGATAAAGTCCACGGTAAAGAGATACTGCATACCTTTTGGAATCGCGCTGGGGGTAGCGAAGCAGTGATCGCTATTGTTCCCTCCGCTTCCAGAGAACCGGTTTTAATCGGCGATCGCTATCAGAAGATTTTCGAGGAAATGGGGGCAAAATACGTCAAAGTTATCGATATTCGCGATCGTGTGCAGGGAGAAGATGCCCAATTCCAAGCCTACATCGAAGAGTGTACAGGTGTATTTATGACCGGAGGCGACCAGCTGCGTTTATGCGGTTTGCTCTCCGATACCCCCCTGATGGAAAGAATCAGACAAAGAGTGCAACAGGGAGAACTAACCCTGGCCGGAACTAGCGCCGGGGCCGCCGTTATGGGTCATCACATGATTGCTGGGGGCAGCAGCGGGGAAGCACCCAATCGGGCCCTGGTGGATATGGCCATGGGATTAGGTCTCATTCCTGAAGTTATTGTCGATCAACACTTCCACAATCGCAATCGCATGGCCCGGTTAATGAGCGCTATCTCTGGTTATCCCGAACGTTTAGGAATTGGCATCGATGAGGATACCTGCGCTATGTTTGAACGAGATGGCATGATGACAGTAATCGGCTGCGGTACAGTGACGGTAATTGATGCTAGGGAAATGTCCCACACCAACCACCATCACGTCACCGCAAACGAACCCCTGAGTCTGCATAATCTGCGGGTACATATTCTTGCCTACGGTGATGGCTATCATCTCAAAAAACAGCAAGTGATCCCTAAATTGGGTTAAAAAAACTCCTGAAAAACTGTTCATAGTGAACAGTTTACTAATCTCGGAAAACCAGACAATAAACAACGGCTTCTTTGTGCTTCTCAACAGCGAACATCAGCTATATCATGAAAATTCTCAGAACCCAAACCCTGCGCGGTCCCAACTACTGGAGTATTCGTCGCGACAAGCTCATTGTTATGCGTCTGGATCTCGAAGATCTCGCAGAGAAGCCATCGAATGAAATCCCCGGCTTTTACGAGGGATTAATCGACGTTCTGCCCAGTTTAGTCGAACATTACTGCTCCCCCGGTTATCGCGGCGGTTTCTTTGAACGAGTCCGCACTGGTACTTATATGGGCCACATTATCGAACATATCGCCCTAGAATTGCAGGAACTGGCGGGAACTCCCGTCGGGTTTGGTCGCACTAGAGCCACCTCCACCCCCGGAGTCTATAACGTGGTGTTTGAGTACGTTGACGAGCAAGCGGGACGTTATGCGGGTCGGGCTGCCGTGCGTTTGTGTCAATCAATTGTCGATACGGGAACCTATCCTCAGGAAGAATTGGCCCAGGATTTAGCCGATTTACGCGATTTATGCAATAATGCTGCCCTTGGTCCGAGTACCGAAACCATCGTCAAAGAAGCACAAGCTAGAAATATCCCCTGGTTACTCCTGAGCGCTCGTTCCATGGTGCAGTTGGGCTATGGCGTTCACCAAAAGCGCATTCAAGCCACTTTAAGCAGTTTTTCGGGGATTTTAGCCGTTGAGTTGGCCTGTGACAAGGAAGGCACGAAAACTATCCTCAAGGATGGTGGCATTCCCGTCCCCCGGGGTACGGTGATTCAATACTTGGATGAGTTGTCAGCGGCAATCGAGGAAGTGGGAGGGTTTCCCATCGTGATTAAACCCCTCGATGGCAACCACGGCCGGGGTATCAGCATCGACATCAAAAATCAACAGGAAGCAGAGGAAGCCTATGATCTAGCCAGTGCCGCCTCGAAAACCCGCAGCGTGATCGTAGAAAGGTATTATAAAGGCAGTGATCACCGAATTTTAGTCATAAACGGCAAAGTCGCCGCCGTGGCCGAACGGATTCCCGCTCACGTCGTCGGTGATGGGCGCTCAACTGTAGAAGAATTAATCGAAATTACTAATCAAGATCCCAACCGGGGTGACGGTCATGCCAACGTTTTAACTAAAATAACTATTGACAAAACCGCCCTTAATGTGCTAGAGAAACAGGGCTATGAATTGACCAGCATTTTAGCCCACGGAGAGATCGCCTATCTGCGGGCCACGGCTAATTTAAGCACCGGCGGCATCGCTGTGGATCGTACCGACGAAATTCACCCCGAAAACGTCTGGATCGCCCAAAGAGTGGCAAAATTAATCGGTTTGGACATTGCCGGGATCGATGTGGTGACAGATGATATCCGCAAACCCCTGAAAGAAGTGGACGGGGTAATCGTAGAAGTCAACGCCGCCCCCGGTTTTCGGATGCACGTCGCCCCCAGTCGCGGTTTACCCCGCAATATCGCCGCCCCAGTTATCGATATGTTATTCCCCCCCGGGACTCCCAGTCGCGTGCCAATTCTGGCGATTACGGGAACTAACGGCAAAACCACCACTAGCCGCTTAATTTCTCATATTTGCCGACAAACGGGGAAAGTAGTCGGATTTACCACGACGGACGGCGTATATATCGATGATTATCTGGTAGAAAAGGGCGATAACACCGGTCCCTACAGTGCCAGTATGATTTTGAAGGATCCCACGGTGGAGATTGCCGTGTTAGAAACGGCCCGGGGTGGTATCCTGCGATCGGGTTTAGCCTTTAATCAGTGCGATGTGGGGGTGGTCTTAAATGTGGCCGCCGACCATTTGGGTATCGGTGATATCGACACCATCGAACAAATGGCGAAGGTAAAAAGCGTTGTGGCCGAGGTGGTTAGCGCCGAGGGTTACGCGGTTTTAAATGCCGATGACCCCTTGACCGCTAGTATGGCCGAAAAAGTCAAGGGAAGAGTCGCTTATTTTTCCATGAGTCCCGATAACCCGATTATTCACGACCATATCCGTCGGGGTGGCATGGCCGCCATCTATGAGAATGGCTATCTGTCGATTCTAGAGGGAGAATGGACGCTGAGAATCGAGGAAGCGGTCAATATTCCCGTGACTATGCAGGGAATGGCTCCTTTTATGATTGCTAACGCCTTGGCCGCCTGTTTAGCCACTTTTGTGCAGGGTATCGATATCGAGTTAATTCGCCAAGGGGTGCGGACCTTTAAACCTTCCGTGGCCCAGACCCCCGGCAGGATGAACCTGTTTGACTTGGGACACCATCACGCTTTAATCGATTATGCCCATAATCCCGCCGGATACGAAGCCGTCGGCGGTTTTGTCGGCAATTGGTCCGGGGAAAAAGTCGGCGTGGTCGGGGGACCTGGCGATCGACGTGATGATGATTTAATTTTATTAGGGAAATTATCGGCGCTTATGTTCGATCGAATTATTGTTAAGGAAGATAACGATACTCGCGGTCGCCGCCGGGGGGAAGTGGCCGATTTAATTCTCAGGGGAATTAGCCAAGAAAATGCCAGTTTGCGGCCGGAAGTTATTCTCGATGAAACGGAAGCTTTAGAGAAGGCTTTAAGTACGGTTTCTGAGGGTGGTTTAGTGGTAATTTTCCCCGAAAGTGTCACCCAGGCGATCGATTTGATCGAAAAACATCGACCCGTTACCGATAACCAGGGTTAGAAGTTGGGATATTCTGCCTATAGAGTCACTTCTGGCCCGATGGCCTGTTCCCCTCTCTAGGCAATCGTTGATCTACAATGATTATTGTAGGCTTTCATCGAAGGAATAATAATATTGATGCAGTTATTCACCATCGGCCACTCTAATCACGAAATTGCCTCATTTATGCTTCTACTTAAGAAGCATAATATAACTGCCCTTGCTGATGTTCGTTCTCATCCTTATAGCCGATTTCTCAAGCATTTTAATCAGTCAATATTGTCAAATGCTTTAAAAAGTGAAGGCATTTACTATGTGTTTTTGGGCAAGGAATTAGGAGCCAGACCGAGCAGCCAAGAATGTTATGTCAATGGTCAAGCTTTATACGAAAAAATTGCGAAAACATCTGCTTTTAATCATGGAATTGAACGAATTTTACAGGGAGTGAAAAAACATCGAATTGCCCTTATGTGTGCGGAGAAAGACCCGATTGAATGTCATAGAGCGATTCTGGTTTGTCAACATCTACGTCATTGCGATTTAGATATTTATCATATTCTCAAAAATGGTGACTTGGAATCTCATGACCATCTGGAAGAAAGAATGCTGTTTAAACATAGTTTGACCGATTTTTCAGCAAGTAGTCAAAAAGAAATTCAGCTTTCTTTATTTGTCGAGCCAAATAGCAATCTTCTCACAAAAGCAGAATGTTTGGAGAAAGCTTATAAGCTTCAGGGTGATGCAATTGCTTATATAGAAACAAGTGGTAATCAAGATGAACAGGACAATCAATCTCTTTACAATCGGCTTTACTCAAAAGACTGCACAGAAGTTCTTTGATGACTTACAAAAAGCTGGTGTTAAGAGAGTTATAGATACTCGTTTAAATAATGTTTCCCAGTTAGCAGGATTTAGTAAAAAAGCTGACCTAGAATATTTTTTAAAAGTCATCGGTGGCATTGACTATGTTCATGTTTTAGACTTAGCTCCAACTCAAGATATTCTTGATGAATATAAAAAGAAAAAAGTTGATTGGACAATATACGAACAAAAATTTAGACAACTTATTAGTAGCCGGAGGATTGAAACAAAAGTTTCTCCAGATGTAATTAATAACGCTTGTTTACTCTGTAGTGAGGCAAAACCTCATAATTGTCACCGTCGTTTAGTGGCGGAATATTTAAAGGAGAAATGGGGGAATATCAATATATGTCATCTCTGAAAAAAATTGTCTGTCTTGCTAATTCATGGAAATTAAATGAACGCTGTATCGCTGGAATTGATATTAGTTCAGGAAATTGGGTTCGTCCTGTGTGTGATTCTCTTTATCCAGAAGATGGCAGGGTTCCACGATCAGTTAGACTAATTTCTGATAAAGAACCAAAAGTTTTAGATATTCTCGAAATTCCCCTTGCTGATACTGGCAATGATTTTGGGTTTGAATCGGAAAATCTTTCCGTTTTACCCGGTGAATGGAAATGTGTAGGTAGATTCAATATCAATGATTTGGGAAAGTATTGTAGAACCCCAACAAAAATACTGCACAATTCAATTAAATATGTTAATCCTTCTTATTTGAAAAACCTTAATTTCAATCAACGTTATACTCTCCAGTTGATTCATGTGCAGAGTTTTAGAGTATATCAAAAAGAAAATTCAAAAGGAAATTTTGAGTGGCGTGGCACAATTACAACAGCGAATGGTAACAGTTTGACAGAAGCAAAGATAACTGATCCCGTATTTGTCGAGAAATTAAATACAGGCTATCAACCTCAGCAAAACTGTTTTGTTACCGTCAGTCTTAGTCTGCCTTGGGTCTCTTCGGCAAATTGGGAAGGAGAAGCTCCCTGCTGGAAATTAATAGCAGCTGTAATTGAATTATAGGAATTACGGCTAGACAACTTTTTTATAGGTTGTTTGCTCGAAAAAATCTCTGTTCGTGAAATTTTCAGAGCTATGAACAGTGGAGTTTAACAGACTGAAGTGGGCGGGGTAAATCCCCAGTATTCTACCAGTAAATTTAGCATAAATGCTGGAGCGATCAAGGGAAAATAAACTGGTAGAATCTGAATAGAAGTGGTTACTTTGGCGATCGCTAATACTGCATCGAAATTTTCGCCGCGGGTAATCAAGCGATCAAAAGTAGATGAATTCATGGGGAGATTCTTAGATGTTCGCCGCCGATACTCAAGCAATTCTCTTGCTTTGTGCCAATTTTGGACAAAATCGCCCTACAACCAGATATGAAGATTGCTAAACTGGATTCTTGGCATCTTTTTTCCCTACTCAACTGAAATCGTCTAAAACTGACTGAAAGTGTCGGCTAATTTATCAGCAATTCCCTCGATCCAAATTTCATCTTGTTTAGTATAACTGCGCGGCGCATTGGCGGCCAAAATTAACACCCCTTCCTTACCGATGGGTTGACAGATTAAGCCTTGGGTGTTTTCTGGCAAATAGTCAAACTCGATTTTAGCGGGATATAAATTTAAATTAACTAAATAAACGGCTTTACCGGTTTCTAAAACTCTTTTAATAATATTACTAACTTTAACTTCAGAATTCTGGCTTAAGATACCGCGACGTAATAAAACTTCTCCCCGATAATAAACGATCAGAGATTTTGTCACGGTGTTGGTTAAAAGTAAATGGGAAGCCCAAGCAAGCTCAATTTTAACCTGTTCTGGCAAATCTGGGGCAAATTCCAGGCCTTCGCGCCCGATTAATTCCACAGCATCCGGTAAGCGGGGTTGAACTCTTTGCCAGATTAAACCCACCAAAATTAAAACCCCACTCAAAATCACTCCCATCACATCGGAACGCGCTTGCGATGGGGTTAAATCGGCAGTGGCAAAACGATTAAACATTAATACCGTACCCCCGACGATGCCGGCGAACAGGGGTAACAGTCTTAAAATACGATTGGGATCAGCTTGTGCCATAGCTGAGAACTATTCCTCGTCTGGTTCTAGAATACGTTGAAAAAGATAGCCTGTACCTCTAGCGGTGAGAATTAACTCAGGATTGCTGGGATCATCCTCTAATTTGGCTCGTAAACGCGAAATATGCACATCTACCACCCGCGTATCCACATGACGTTCGGGGGTATAACCCCAAACTTCCTGAAGGATTTCCGAGCGCGAAAAAGCTTCTCCCGAGCGACTGACCAATAATTCTAGTAAACTAAATTCCATACCGGTCAGACGGATGCGTTCATCCCCCTTATAAACTTGGCGTTTATTGGTATCGATTTTAATGGAACCGATATGAATCACACCGGAACTGGGAATCCCCGGGGCGCCATTTTTCTCTACCCGACGCAACACCGAACGAATCCGCGCCTCGAGTTCTTTGGGAGAAAAAGGTTTAACTACATAGTCATCGGCACCCAATTCTAATCCGGTAATTCGATCGGCCACATCCCCCAAAGCCGTTAACATAATGATAGGAATATCCGATTCTTTGCGGAGTTCCTGACAGACACCGTAACCGTCTAATTTCGGCATCATCACATCCAAAACCACTAAATCGGGTTCGGCGGTGCGGAAGGTTTCTAAAGCTTCCTCGCCGTCGGCGGCGGTGACGACTTCATAACCAATCATCGACAAACGAGTCTCTAAGATACGACGGATGCTGGCTTCATCATCAACAACGAGAATTTTTTCCTTCTGGTTCTCCAACTGAATTAACACTCCTTAGTTAAATAGTGTGATGAATTTTAAAGTTAAATAACGAGCGTTCCTGTTTATAGAATATCCTTTTGCCGTTATCATTAAGCCTAAATTTCCTATTTTATTTCTTTTATGGCAATTATCAATAACTTTATGGTCTTCCTTCCCCCCTATCATACTTAATTAAATTTGACAAGAGAATTGATCCCCAAACCGCTTTTCTTCAACTTTTCTTAAAAAACATGGCGAAATCGCGAACAATATATATCTGTAGTGCTTGTGGGGCGGAATCTCCCCAATGGTTGGGAAAATGCCCCAGTTGTGACACCTACGGGACGCTAGAAGAACAAGTGATGGCTGGTGGCAATAATCCGGCGGTAAATCGCCCAGGATGGCAAAATAGTCGCCCAAATAACGGCAAAGGGCAACGCAACCCCCAACCGCGCATCTCGGTGCGCTTCTCGGAAATTACCCAGTATGAACAGGAACGTTTTCCCTCCGGTTACGGGGAATTCGATCGCGTTCTCGGTGGTGGCATTGTCCCCGGTTCTCTTGTACTAATCGGCGGCGATCCGGGCATCGGCAAATCAACGCTTTTACTGCAAGTTACCAACCAACTCGCCCAAAGATTACCGCGCATCCTCTACGTTTCCGCCGAAGAATCGGGACAACAGATTAAACTGCGGGCTGCCCGTTTGGGGGTGGGAGTGGTTGCCGTGGAGTCGGAAAATAACGGCAATGGCAAGGAGAAAAAAGCCTCTGAATCAACCTCAGAACTCGATAATCATCTCTATGTTCTGCCAGAAACCGATTTAGAGGAAATTTTGCGAGAATTAGAATCTCTACGCCCACAGGTGGCGGTAATTGACAGTATTCAAACTCTTTATTTTGGGGCCTTAACTTCCGCACCGGGATCTGTCGCCCAAGTTCGCGAATGTACCTCCGCCTTGATGCAGGTGGCAAAACGGGAGAATATTACTTTATTGATTGTCGGTCATGTTACTAAAGAAGGGGCGATCGCCGGTCCGCGAGTTTTGGAACATTTGGTCGATACGGTGTTATATTTTGAAGGCGATCGCTATGCTTCCCATCGTCTCTTAAGATCCGTGAAAAACCGTTTTGGGGCAACCCATGAGATCGGTATTTTCGAGATGGTGGATCACGGTTTGGTGGAAGTGGAAAACCCCTCAGAATTGTTTTTAGGCAATCGCGACGAATTTTCCCCCGGTACGGCGACGGTGGTAGCCTGTGAAGGTACACGCCCGATTGTGGTGGAGTTACAGGCATTAGTTAGCCCCACCAGCTACGCTTCCCCGCGAAGATCGACCACGGGCATAGAATACAACCGATTACAGCAAATTCTCGCCGTTTTAGAAAAGCGCGTCGGCATTCCTTTATCGAAATTAGATGCCTATGTTGCCTCCGCAGGAGGGTTGGGAGTGGAAGAACCGGCGGCGGATCTGGGAGTTGCGATCGCTGTTGTCGCCAGTTTTCGCGATCGAGTCGTGGATCCGCGCACAGTCTTAATCGGGGAAGTGGGATTAGGCGGACAAGTCCGCTTAGTGTCGCAAATGGAACTAAGATTAAAAGAAGCGGCTAAATTGGGCTTTAAACGGGCGATTGTCCCTAGAGGTCAAGTTTATCCCGAAGATGTGGGCTTAGAAATTGTTCCAGTCGGCAAGGTAATCGAGGCAATTGTCGCCGCAATCCCCCCCCAGCAGCGCTTTGGGGAAGATATAGAAGACGAGGAAGGGGAAGGGCAAGAATAACGGTACAATGCTAAAAAAGATTAAATTACTTGGGAGATTTTCACCATGTCTGTGTTAGCTGTTGCTGCTTTGGCGGGTTATCTGATCGTTTTTACCGGAATTGCCCTCGGTCTCTTTTTCGGTCTGCGCGCCGCTAAAATTATCTAGTATATAAACAGTAAAAAAGCTTTAGTGATCGGTTTAACTGGTCACTATTGCCAATTCTAGGGGAGATAAAAAATGACTGTTATTCTAGACTTAAAAACTCTCTACGAAATTGATGATTCTCTCTGGTTAGAAGAAACTATCGAACTGCTCAAGGCTAAAAATTTTGAAGCGCTAGACTTAGAAAACTTGCTCGAGGAGTTAGAAGACTTGGGAAACGAGAAAAAGTTTCGTGTTGCTAGTTTTTTACAGCAAATTATTAGACATTGTTTATTATTACAATTTTGGACAAGTGAAAGAGAATATAATCAGGCTCATTGGCGTTCAGAAATTATCAATTTTAAAGATGAACTTAATACTTATTTGACGACTAATTTAAGAAATTATCTAGAACATAATTTGGCAACTATTTATGAAAAAGCCCTTCGCTATCTTCGTCAAAAAACCGATAATAAAGTCAACTTTCCCGATACTTGTCCCTACAGTTTAGAAGAACTGCTCGCTCCTAATTGGCTACCACCTTACAAATAAAGGAGATAAAAAATGACTGTTATTCCCGACTTAAAAACTCTCTACGAAATTGATGATTCTCTCTGGTTAGAAGAAACCATTGAACTGCTCAAGGCGAAAAAATTTGACGCTTTAGATTTAGAAAACTTGATCGAGGAGTTAGAAGACTTGGGAAACGATAAGAAGTTTCGTATTGCTAGTTTTTTACAGCAAATTATTAGACATTGTTTATTATTACAATTTTGGACAAGTGAAAGAAAATATAATCAAGCTCATTGGCAAGCAGAGATAGTCAGTTTTCAATATCAGTTAAAGCGCTATTTAACTACAAATCTTCGCAAATATCTAGAACAGGAATTTGAGCAAATTTACTTTGAGTCCGTGCGATATGTTCGTCAAAAAACTGATAATAAAGTCAACTTTCCTGATATTTGTCCCTACAGTTTAGAAGAACTTCTCGATCCTAATTGGCTACCACCTTACGAATAAAGGAGATGATAATGACTGTTATTCCCGACTTAAAAACTCTCTACGAGATTGATGATTCCCTCTGGTTGGAAGAAACTATCGAACTCTTAAAAGCGAAGAGATTTGACGCTTTAGATTTAGAAAACTTAATCGAGGAATTAGAAGATTTGGGTAACGAAAAAAAGTTTCGTGTTGCTAGTTTTTTACAGCAAATTATTAGACATTGTTTACTCCTACAGTTTTGGACAGAGGAAAGAGCATATAATCAGGATCACTGGGAGTTAGAAATAGTCAACTTTCAAATTCAGCTAAAAAGACGCTTAACCACCAATCTCCGTAATTATTTACAAAATGAATTAACTAATATTTATGAAGATGCAGTTTTCTTGGTGCGGAAAAAGACAAAAAATAAAGTTACTTTCCCTAATACTTGTCCCTACAGTTTAGAAGAACTTCTCGATCCTAATTGGCTACCACCATACGAATAAAGGAGATGATAATGACTGTTATTCCCGACTTAAAAACTCTCTACGAAATTGATGATTCCCTCTGGTTGGAAGAAACTATCGAACTCTTAAAAGCGAAGAGATTTGACGCTTTAGATTTAGATAATTTAATCGAGGAGTTAGAAGATTTGGGTAACGAAAAAAAGTTTCGTGTTGCTAGTTTTTTACAGCAAATTATTCGTCATGCTTTGTTACTGCAATTTTGGACAAGGGAAAGAGAATATAATCAAAGTCATTGGGAATCAGAACTGGTAAATTTTCAAGATCAATTAAATACCTACCTAACGGCAAGTTTACGGAAATATTTAGAACAAGAATTTGATAATATTTATCAGAAGGCAATCCGTTATGTGAGAAAAAAGACAACAAATCAAGTTACTTTCCCTAATACTTGTCCCTACAGTTTAGAAGAACTTCTCGATCCTAATTGGCTACCACCTTACGAATAAAGGAGATGATAATGACTGTTATTCCCGACTTAAAAATTCTCTACGAAATTGATGATTCCCTCTGGTTGGAAGAAACTATCGAACTCTTAAAAGCGAAGAGATTTGACGCTTTAGACTTAGAAAACTTAATCGAGGAGTTAGAAGACTTGGGAAACGAAAAAAAGTTTCGTGTTGCCAGTTTTTTACAGCAAATTATTCGTCATGCTTTGTTACTGCAATTTTGGAGAAGTGAAAGAGAATATAATCCTAGTCATTGGCGTTCAGAAATCGTCAATTTCAAAAACCAGATCGACACTTATTTAACTACTAATCCCCGCAATTATCTCACTCAAGAATTACCTCGTATTTACCAGAAAGCCTTAAATTATGTTAGAGAAAAAACTGATAATCAAGTTAGTTTTCCTGGGGAATGTCCCTACAGTTTAGAAAATCTCCTTGATCTCGATTGGTTCCCTCCAGAAAATGAATAAAGGAAAAAACGAAATGCTGAAAAAGTTTATACGTTGGCTGATTATTGGGGGAACCTTATTTTTTGTTCTCAGTAACCTTAAAAATAACTGGGATAACGTCACCTCAGTTAGAATTGAAAATCATGGTTGGTTATTTCTTTTCTTGGCACTTGTAACCACCGTTATCGCTCAAATTTGGGCAGGATGGGTGTGGACATGGATACTCAAAAGCTATCAACAACCGATTAAAACCTCCGCAGGAATTGGCATCTATATGATTACCAATTTAGGAAAATATCTACCCGGTAATATCGGTCACTTTTATGCTCGCATCGTGGCAATTAATAAAGCAGGAAGTGATTGGGGAACCGCTAGTTTAAGCGTTTTATTAGAACTTTTATTGCTGGTGTGTGCAGCCTTAGCCATAGCAGTTATTGGTAGTGGTTTAGGTTGGATGAAATCTAGCTCAAGTCTAGGGATACAGATATTAGTTTTAGGATTAATTTTAATCGGCATTCATCCCAAATTTTTAAATTATCCTCTGAAAATCCTTAGCCAAAAGAAAAAGATTGCTCAAGAACCTGTTTATCTAACTAAATATCCTCTCGTCCCTCTCTTGGGTGAAACTGGATTTTTATTGTGGCGCGGTGCGGGTTTTATTTTAGCTTGGATGGTATTAAAAATGATTACCCCCGCTCAGATTTTACCCCTCTTAGGAACCTTTAGTTTTGCTTGGTTATTGGGTTTAGTTGTCCCCGGAGCGCCGGGAGGATTAGGAGTTTTTGAAGCTACAGTGATCGCACTTTTAGACACAGAAAACTTTCCCGCCGCTAACGTACTTATCACCGTTGCTATCTATCGTTTAATTAGCATTCTCTCCGAAGTCATTGCCGCCGGAATCGGGACAAAATTAGTTAAAGATAAAGCCAAGTTTTTTAGTTAGCTTAAGAATATTATTCGGGTGTGTTAGCCCAATGTAACGCACCCAGAAGAAAAGTTTTGATCATTGTTAAGCGAAGATAATTTTCTCAACTCCTATCTATCTCCTGACTTGAAAGAGGGTGTGGGGTGTGGGGTGTAGGGAAGGAAACCTCTTTCATCTGTGGGGGTGAAAAATTTTTCATCGGGACTGACTCCTAAATTCTGATGTAACATAGGATCAATAATCAGCAAAAACATGGATACTCCCACCTAGAGAGGCCGAAAAAATGACGATTGCCAAAAGCGACGAAACTGCCACCTCTCCGGCACTGATAGAAGAAGATTTCGAGGACTTCTGGGAACCCCCCCCACCCCCCACAGACTTAATTTTTGATGA
>NZ_JAPZQJ010000255.1:0-5625 GCF_027530405.1 Microcystis sp. LE19-41.2A
AGTGGAAGTCAAAAGTAGTTTAAGTGTAGATGATGTCAAAGAATTAATCAAGAATCTAACAGAATTTAGGCAATTTTTCCCAGAATATAACCACAAACAATTATATGGGGCAGTAGCAGGCATTGAAATCGAAGAAGGAGCAGATAAATATGCCTATCGTCAAGGTTTATTTGTCTTGGCACAAAGGGGTGAAAACGTAGCGATTCTTAACGATACTGAGTTTCAACCGAAAACGTGGTATAATACTTAAGCTTGTCTTTGGGAAAGTCCAGTGCAATTCTGGTACTGTGCCGCAGCTGTAATCAAGTAAAAAGTAAAAAGAGTACATCTTCCCTTTTTCCTTGCGAGTCAGAATGCCAATTACAAGTTTTTAATCGGTAGATAGACAAATAATTTTCTAACTACTTCTCTGCGTCGCATGGAGAACAAACAACGGTGAATTGGTTAGTTGAAGCAAATGCTTGTCCCGGTTTATTTTATGGAACTGCTGCCCAGGATGGGTTTTTAATTCGTCTCCGCACCCCCGGTGGATGGCTCAATTCTCCACAGGGAAAAGCGATCGCCACTTGGCTCGAACAATGGCAGACGACAATACAAGTTACCAATCGGGCAAATCTGCAAATTCGCGGACTGCAAAAATCCCCCAGTTTAGAAGAATTTCAAACCCTGCAAAAATTAGGGTTAGCTGCCCATAATCCCAGTATCGATCATCTGCGTAACATCATGTCCAGTCCCACGGCTGGAATTGACTGCCAAGAATCGATCGATACTCGTCCATTAGTCCAAGAATTAGATAATTTTATCCAAAATTATCCATCAATTGCCGAACTAAGTCCTAAATTTAGTATCGGGATCGATGGCGGTGGTGCAGTGGGAATTGGCACTGGTTCAACTATGGCCTGGCAACACCGCTATAACGAGATTCAGCTATCGGCAATTACCGTCAATAATCCGACAAATTTAACTTCTCTTGTTTGCTTTCGATTAGCCCTCGGAGGAGATAAACAATTCTATGACACGGACTTATTAATTGAGCCAGAAAACTGTTTAGCTGTGGTCAAAGCTCTATTAAAGGTTTATATCGATTATGTTCAACAAACCCCCAATATCAAGGGTAAAAAAACGAGGATGAAACACCTGCTCAAAGATTGGGGATTAGCAAAATATCTCGAACAAGTTAACTCTCAATTACATCGGACTTCTACCGGCATAATAAAAGGGCAAGAATACCGGCAGGCTGCCCATTCTACTCAACCCTATTTTCATCTGGGAATTCATCCTCAAAAGCAACCTGGATTATCTTATATTGGTCTATCATTAAGATTAGGACAATTGACGGCTAATCAACTATGGGGATTAGCGGCACTATCAGAAACTTTTGGCAGTGGTCAGTTACGATTAACCCCTTGGCAGACTGTTATATTACCCGATATTCCCGATGAAAAAGTGTCAGAGTTGTTGCCAAAACTGGCATCCTTAGGATTATCCGCTTCTCTTGGATGGGATGCGGGGATGGTTGCCTGTAGCGGTAAACCGGGCTGTGCGGCGGCGGCCACTGCAACTCAAATTCATGCTTCTCTCTTGGCAGATTATTTGAAAGAACGCTTAACCTGCAATTCTCCTGTTAATATTCATTTGACGGGTTGTGCTAAATCCTGCGCTCAACCAGGTCCTGCCGAAATTACCCTTTTAGGAACTACCATCGAGGAAAATGGCCAAATAATGGAAGCTTATCAAGTCTATGTGGGTGATAGTCAAAAATTCTTAAAAACACCCATATTTGAGGGAGAATTTACCAAGATTCCCCCCCTCATAGCCCAAATTTTAAGCTCCCAAAACTCGAAAAATTTAGATGAATAGAATGGAATACATTAAGAATGGTGAGGAAATTTACCGCAAATCTTTTGCTATTATTCGGGCTGAAACTAACTGGAAAAATCTCCCCGATGATTTAGCTCATGTGGCGGTTCGTCTAATTCATTCCTGTGGGATGACAGACATAACAAAAGATTTAGAAGCATCACCGGACGCAGTTAAAATCGGACGAAATGCCCTCGCTGGGGGTGCAGCAATTCTCTGTGATTCTCAAATGGTCGCTAATGGCATTACCAAAGCGCGTTTACCTAAAGATAATCCGATTATTTGTACCCTCAATTATCCAGAAGTAACCGAGTTAGCACGGCAAATTAATAATACCCGATCCGCTGCCGCTTTAGAACTTTGGCGACCTCATTTAGCTGGAGCGGTGGTAGCCATTGGTAATGCACCAACCGCACTTTTTCGCCTGCTAGAATTGCTCGATCAAAATGTAGATAAACCGGCTTTGATTTTAGGCTTTCCCGTGGGATTTGTAGGAGCGGCAGAGTCGAAATTAGAATTAGCAACTAATAGTCGTGGTGTGCCATTTATTACCCTGCACGGACGCAGGGGAGGCAGCGCAATCGCAGCAGCAGCAGTCAATGCCCTAGCAAAAGAGAACGAATTATGAATAAATTAGGCAAACTTTATGGATTAGGAATCGGGCCTGGTGATCCCGAATTGTTGACGCTCAAAGCACACCGAATTCTCACAACTGTTCCGGTAATTGCCTATCCTACCTTAGAAAGTGGCAAAGTTTTGGCACGGGCAATTGTGTCGGATTTTATCCGTCCCGAGCAGATAGAAATTCCCATGCCTTTACCTTTTAGTGTCGAGCGCAGTTCTCAACCTCATTATGATATTGCCGCCGAAAATATCGCCGAACAGTTAAACTTAGGTCGAGATGTGGCGGTTTTATGTGTGGGCGATCCGATGTTGTATGGCACATTTATGTATATCTTTAATCGCTTGTGCGATCGTTTTTCCATTGAAGTCGTGCCGGGTATTTCTTCAGTGATGGCAAGTGCAGCAATGCTGGGTGTACCTATTACTTATCGAAATGACGTATTTAGTATTATGCCCGCTACTTTAGAGGCGGAAATATTGCGGGATCGCCTAGCCTTTATCGATGCAGCGGCGATTATTAAATTAGGCAGACATTTCGCTAAAGTTCGCAATATTCTCGATGAATTAGGATTATTAGAACGCGCCCTCTACATCGAACGAGCAACCTTACCCAATCAGCAAATTATTCCGATTACAGAAGTCGATCCAGAGGCTGCTACTTACTGGTCATTAATTCTGATTCCTAGTAAAACTAAACCCCAATAACTCTATAGACACTAAGTTAAATCTTCTATCCCCTACCTGACAGAACCTATAGGGTTTAGATGATATTATGAGAATGTCTTTTCTTCGTTGCTTTTTTGATTGCATAGGAGGCTATATACAGCGTTTCTCGGATTGATAAGTAGGTAGGCGTTAAAAATTATCAGATGCCCCCCTTATCAAGGGGGGATTAAGGGGGGATCCCCCCGCCTATCGGCACCCCCCTTATCAAGGGGGATCCCCCCGCCTATCGGCACCCCCCTTATCAAGGGGGGCAGGGGGGATCGAACCTAAAATCTATTTTTAATTTAATTATAACCAGCTACTTAAGGTAATCTATTTTCTTCTCCGTTCTCTGTCACCTAAAAATAACTACCATGTCCGATTCTCCTGAATCTATCCGCAATACTAGCGTCAGCGATCAAGCTACTAATAATGATGCTCTCGGATTTGAGCCTTATGTAATAGCGATCGCTGAATTTTTGTTGCATCAGCAGACACAACCACCCCTAACTTTATCGGTTGAGGGAGAGTGGGGTAGTGGCAAGTCTTCTTTTATGAAAATGTTGGAGGAATATTTACGAAAAAAGGGAGGTCGGACGGTTTGGTTTAATGCTTGGCGACACGATAAGGCGGAGTCGGTATGGGCGGCTTTTGCACTGTCTTTTATTAAGCAGATTTCTACGCCCAAAAATTGGCGAGATTTGCCTCGAATTATCCTAGGACATTTTAAGTTACAATTATTGCGTTTTAACCTAGAAAAAGGCTTATTTGAATTAATTAAAGCTTTACCAGTAATAATTTTTGTGATTTGTGCATCAATTGCCATTCCTTTTATTTTAATCGTTTATGGAGTTGAAGGAATTAACGAATTAATCGGATCAACAACCTCTCAAGATGTTTTTTGGAGCAAAATTAATTCAGTTTTTAAATTATTATTTACTGCGGTCGGTGTCACCTTATCAGGAGCGGGGATTTTCGCTGGTATTAAGAGTTTATTGAGAAATTTTCAAAGATTACTTCAAAACCCCAAAAACAACCTAATTAAATATATAGAAGCCCCAGATTATAAAAAACAATCGGCATTTGTAGAAGAATTTCATGAAGATTTTGCTAAAATTGTCGATGCTTATATTGGCAATGATCGGGTATATGTATTTATTGACGATTTAGATCGTTGTGAACATCCAAAATCAGCGGACTTGATGCAAGCGATTAACTTGATGATTGCAGATGATCCTTCAGTGGTGTTTATTTTAGGAATGGACAGAGAAAAAGTAGCCGCTAGTTTAGCTGTCAAATACGAAAACATTCTCAAGTATTTACCGTCGGAAATCACAGAAATTGATCCTGATATTTTGGCCAGACGTAGTGCTAATAAAGGGTTGGCTTATGGTTATACTTTCATTGAAAAGTTTGTCCAGCTTCCCTCTTTTTTTAGTTCCCCAACCATCCCGGTCAGATTTTGAGCGTTTTTTGATTCAGCTTGCTACTTCAACTCCTCCCAATTTACAGCCAGATAAATCCTCTTCTAAATTTTTTCAGTTACCCTGGGGTAAGTTTAAGTTAGCTTTACCCCAGAGAAATAATTCGCAAAAGCATCTTACTTCCCCAACAAGTAATCAGACAAGTGATTTAAACAAATCGTCTCCAGATAATCCTTCGATAGAATCTGAACAAACCGAAAAAGAGAAAGCACGAGCATCTGTAATTAAGCGATTAGAAGCGATTCAAGTCAACAATTTTGATAAAGATTCCCCAACAGTGCGGAATGTCATTATGATGGTGGCTCCCGCATTGGATTACAATCCGCGACGGATTAAACACTTTATCAATGTCTTTCGTCTCAAGGTTTATATCGCTAATGAGACTGGTTTATTTTTTGAGGAGCGAGATGAGAATGATAATTTGTTAGTTCCTTCTCTAACTTTTGAACAGTTAGGTAAATTTACTGCCATTAGTTTAAAATGGCCATTGTTATTGTCAGATTTGGAAAATGATAAGAAAATTTTAGCAAAATTAGAAAAATTGGCACGGGGAGAGTCGATGCAATCAAATGAAGAAGAAACCAAAGAATATGACGAGTCGCTTCGCTATTGGGGTAGTTATAATAAGCTAAAAGCTTTAATGGCTTACGGTCATGATAAATTGGCAGCTAACTCTAAATTTAGCTTTGCGAATGTAGATGTTGATAAATTATTACAAGTATCACCCAGGGTAATTCGGTTAGATAATGAGCCTATTCAACAAAAACAAATTTCCGATATTGAAATTATCCAAAAGATTACCTCATTGCCTCATATTAAAATTAGCCCTATAGCGGGTTTCAGTTGAATGAGGTACAGCATGGATGACTAGGTAGGCTCTTTAAAAGGGGTATCGCAATAGCAACAATAATAGGAGGGACTTTCAGTTAATTATTTATTAGTAGTTGATAAT
>NZ_JAPZQJ010000171.1:0-2380 GCF_027530405.1 Microcystis sp. LE19-41.2A
TAAATATTGGAAGAAAGGTAGTCGGAGAGGCCGCCTTTAGCGGGAATCCGATAGAGAGGTTCGTAGTTAACCCAGTACGGGTCAAAGCGTACAAAGCTAATTCTAGATGCAATATTTGCGTACAGAATTAGTAACTATAGAGTTTTATCTCCAGAAAACGGGTTTCTCAAAGAAACCCGTTTTCTCAGTTCCAATGGCGCTTAAACTAATTGTAATCCAACTAATTCCATAATTAAGGCGATCTGCCAAAAGTTCAGAAAAGGGGTTTCTCAAAGAAACCCCTTTTCTTCCGTTTTCTCAGTTCCAATGGCGCTTAAGTGCCGCTGCCGTTCCCAGTAAGCCTAGGGCCAGCAAACCTAAGACAGAACTTGATTCAGGAACAGGAACAGGAACAGTCTGGGCAAAGCGAACTTCAGAGAGACCAATAGGCCCTGGTGCTGTCCAACCAACGAACCAATTGTTTGCTACATCAATTCTAGCATATTGGGCTTGAATCAAAGGGAAGGAAAAAAGTGTGGCAGGTATGTTGTTCGAAGTGCCTTCGGGAAGTGTTAGGGTTCCTGATACATAAACTGGACTGCTAAAGTCGGAGTTATTGGAGAGAATTAGTGTGAAATCCTTGATTCCGCGATCAGTAGCTGTGGTATTAAAAGCGTTGTAATTCCACAAAGCCAAGGTATCTAAGAACACAGAACTGCCAAAATTAAAATCAAGATTGACATCAGCAGGAGTCGTCCCGATTTCTAAACGTACTCCCCAGAAATTAGACAAATCGGTACCTCCGACGTGCTGTTGCTGCAAAGCGTTTCCAGGTCCAGTCAACCCATTGCCGTTGGCAGTGTTGACTAAGGCTCCAACGGTGGGAGTAGCAGAGCCTGCATTAAGCGTTAAGGTTGGAGTCGGATTGTAGATGATCGGCAGCGCTTGGACGGGGAGGACAGTCAGTACAGCGATCGCGCTAACTGTGCCAGCGAAGACAACACCAGCCAGAGAGAGAGATTTGAAGGTAGTTGTAAAATTCATGGGCAATTTTGGGCAAATTCCACCAGCATCTTACCCCCCCCCCGATTTTGTCAAATATCGCTTTTTTATCGATTGCATAGATGTATAGAGTTTTATCTCCAGAAAACGGGTTTCTCAAAGAAACCCGTTTTCTCAGTTGATGAAATAAGCTAAAATCGAATCAACTCGTTGCCCTCGCCTTATGTTTTCTATCCAAACTACCTACACTCAAGCTCAAGAAAATTTAGCGAGCCTTCTGGATCGACTGGAAAGCGAGAATAGTATGGCGATTATTACTCGCCCTGGTCATAAAGATATGGCACTATTAAGCGCAGAGGAATTAACTGGCTTATTAGAAACCGTTTATCTTTTGCGATCGCCTGCGAATGCTCGAAAGTTATTGGCAGCACTGGAACGTTCAATGGAGAGGGACGTTCAAACAATACCGGGACAGACAGTTACAGAACTTTGTCAGGAGTTAGGAATTGAACGCCAAGAGTAGGGCAATTGTCTTTGACAGTCAATTTCGAGAAGATTTAAGATGGTGGTACAAAACAGATAAAAAAATCGCCTTTCGCCTACTCGATCTCGTAGAATCTGTCACCGCCGATCCCTTTACTGGAATAGGCAAACCAGAACCCATAAAGTATCTTGAAGCTAATACCTGGTCACGCCGAATTACCACAGAACACCGTCTAGTCTATCGAGTCAAAGATGACCGCATCGAGTTTTTAGCAGCACGATATCACTATACTTAAACAGCTTATGTATTCCAGAAAACGGGTTTCTCAAAGAAACCCGTTTTCTTCTCAAAGAAACCCCTTTTCTATGACACGGATTGGGGAACTAATTAAGCTTTGTCGCTGTCTTGCTTTGGCGTTAACTGGCGTTTAACCAATGCACCCAAGCCTAACAATCCTAAACCTAATACAGTACTCGGTTCAGGAACGGTGTTGACAGTGACGAATTCAGTGGTAGTATCGAGCGCACCGGCGAATGTCCCGACGTTGGCGCCAGGAAATTGCGGACCAGAATAGACGGTAGTTCCACCTGACGCGCCGTAGAAAGTTGCGCTATCGTTGGAAGCTATCCCGTCAAAAAAGAAAAAGTTGCCGATATCGCTGCCCAGTACATAAACTAACCCGTAGAAGTCAGGCAGCCCGTGGGAGAAGGCGGGGACGAGGGAGTTGCCAGAGAATGACATCATGTAGTCGGTGACTTCACCACTGAAGGAGTCATTGACATCCTCGCCGCCGTAAAACGGACGGCGATTCCTCACCACGCCACTTTTTTAGGGTGGTCGCTGAATGGGGTTGACGCTTCACCGAAAAACGCTTAATTGCTTAAGTCTGACTCTTTCTCAACGTCCGTTTTGAGT
>NZ_JAPZQJ010000102.1:0-2500 GCF_027530405.1 Microcystis sp. LE19-41.2A
TCTGGTAGTCTATGAAGCTTTAAAGGTAAGAAACTTAGTCAAAAATCGTCAGCTTGCCAAGTCGATTTCTGATGCTTCTTGGTATCAATTCACTGAATGGTTGAATTATTTTGCCAAGATTTATCGGATTGTTTGTATTGCTGTTACTCCCCATTTCACGACTCAAGATTGTTCAGTTTGTGGGACGAGAGTTCAAAAAACATTAAGCACTAGAACTCATCAATGCCCCAATTGTAAAACAGTCTTGGATAGGGATCATAATGCAGCAATAAATATTCTTAAAAAAGGGTTGCAATATTTGGGAAATCATCTCAACGGTACTGTTGGGCAAACAGAAACCGACCCAAACGCCTTGGGAGAGTCCGGTCTCTGGGTTTTCAGTGGAGACATTGAGAATCTAAGCTGTCTCGTTGAACAAGGAATTTCTAACAGCGATGTGGAAAGAATCCCCCGTCACAGCGTAGCTTGACGGTGGGAGTATGTCAATTGATAGGCTGCCACTAGATAACGAAAAATATACTCAACTATCTCTAAATAATTCTCGGTAGTTTCTAGAGACTCACCCCACACCGTCACACCATGGTAAGAAATCAGTAAAGCGGGAATTTCCGGGGGGAAAGTTGAGAATCTACTTTCTATTTCTGCGGCAATTTTCGGCACATCGAGATAGTTAGCAAAAACCGGCATAAATACTTGAGGATTTTCTACCCAAATACCTAAACCTTTCAACATTTCTAAGGGAGGTAACGATAACTTGTCCTCGCGAGCAAAACGGGAAACTAAATTCGCTTCCACTGAGTGGACATGATAACAAGCTTGCGCTTGGGGAAAGAGACAATAAATCACCTGATGAATGCTAGTTTCGGCCGAAGGACGATTATCTCGATGAGCTAATTCTCTGACTTTTCCCGTCAGATCCACGCGCACAAAATCCTGTTCTGTGAGTTTACCTTTACTTTTGCCACTGGCAGTAATCCAAAAACTATGATCATCAACTTTAGCGGATAAATTACCCGCTGTGCCGAGCATCCAACCCAGTTGATAAAATCTTCGGGCAGCTGCCACTAGAGATAGACGAGGATCGCTCATGGTTTTTAGAGATATGGTGGATAGGGACTGACTATTATAACAAGTTGAAGCGATCGGAGGATCCACTCCCCAGCAGATTTGGTGAGGATGTCAATCTGGATAATCTCGCTAAAAACTACAGCCAAGGCAGAAGAGAGCGAGGAACCAGTGAGTAAAAAAGAAGATTTAACCGTGGAAATGTGTTAGGGATGTGTTAGGTTAAAGATAATTGCAGCTTTGATGAATCGAGGGTTGAGCCGTGAATAACAACTTTTTCCGCAGCTATTCTGTCAATGATTCTGGTTTGGGTTGTTTCTTATCTTTGATTTTAGTCGGATTGTTGTTAGGCTCGATCGGACTGGGTTGGTTAGTCAATGGTTTTTTAATTCTCGTGGCATTTCTAATCATTTCCCCCGTCATTGCTTGGGGAATTTTTCGCTGGTGGTTGCGACGCAATTTAGTTGAAGATAGCTGTCCCGTCTGCAGCTACGAATTTACGGGTTTTAATCGCACAGAATGCCAATGTCCTAACTGTGGTGAACCGTTAAAAGTGGCAGGGGGTAAGTTTATTATTCTCACCCCTCCCGGTACGATCGATGTACAGGCGATCGAAGTACCTACCGGACAGTTGGAAGATTAGAGTCAAACCATCACCATCTAGGCACGCGCACCAAACTGAAAGCGGGGGTTCTGAATTTTAACAATAACAGCAGTCCCAGCAGGTGAATTGACCAATGAACGAGAATTAAGCCCCAAATAATTGCAAAAATCAAACTACTAACGGCAAGAGCTTTAAAAATATCATTATCGGTCTTTTGATACCAGAGAAGACTAAGGAAGGAAAGCAGTAGGAGTAGAAGCGGAAAAAGTGGGGAGAACATGGGGATCACCATTGGGTGAGGGGACTGTCTTCACATCCATAGCCTATCATTTGCCCTTTACGGCTACGGGTAGCAGATGTTACATACCCCCCTATTTGTCATAAATCTTTAGAATCAAATTAAAAAGTTTACCGAAAAATTGGGTTTAAAGCCTCGCCCTTTTAGGGCGACTTTATAGGATGTAAGTAGCTGGTTATAATTAAATTAAAAATGAATTTTAGGTTCGATCCCCCCTGCCCCCCTTGATAAGGGGGGTGCCGATCCCCCCTGCCCCCCTTGATAAGGGGGGTGCCGATCCCCCCTTAGTCCCCCCTTTAATCCCCCCTTAATAAGGGGGGCATCTGACAACTTTTAACGCCTACCTACTTATGATATTAAGAATAGCGGGCAGGGTAAGCAACCGCTTAAAAAACCCAGTCATCGCAGGATGAACGCACCTTGAAAACTAGAGTTATGGGGTTCTATAGGGGAATGCTCCTATAGGTAAAAGCTCTAAGCGTCAAGTACCAGAGAAACCAATTATTTTAGAGGTTTTGAACTGTATCGTAGGG
>NZ_JAPZQJ010000433.1:0-2472 GCF_027530405.1 Microcystis sp. LE19-41.2A
CCCCCCTTATCAAGGGGGGCAGGGGGGATCGGCACCCCCCTTATCAAGGGGGGCAGGGGGGATCGGCACCCCCCTTATCAAGGGGGGCAGGGGGGATCGAACCTAAAATCCATTTTTAATTTAATTATAACCAGCTACTTATTTTCAAACAGAGTTATTCGTTCTTGGGTGCGCTTAATTCCTTCTTGAAGTTCTTGCAGTCTTTCGGTTAATGCGTCTTCAATAAATTTTTTTAAGGAGTTTAGATGTTTAGAACTCAGTTTTACTTCAGCCATAATGCTTCCGAGTTGATAATCGCTGCTGTTTGCCATTCGTCAGTCCATACTAATTCTAGTTCATCTACTGCTAAAAAAGCTTGGGCGAGTTCTTCTGCTTCTTGTTGTTGTCGCCATTGTTGTAAAATTGAGGCGATGAAAATGCTTTTATCTTCTACTTTCTGGTTTAGGTAATTAACCAGTTCATCGGGTAAAGAAATGGAGATTTTAGCCATTGTTATCTCTTTGGCTATTTGATTCCAATGTCTATCGTATCGTGAACTACTTTTCCTTGCCAACTAATTTTCCTTCACTATTAAATTTAATTCTGCTTACTTCTAATCTCCTGAATATCTTGCCAAAAATCGGCTCTTGTCACATTTTTTAAGGTCTGTTGACGTTCTTGAGTATAGTCACCAAAACCCCATCCAGTATCTTGTAAAAAGCGAATAGCATCGACTTGTCCTAATTCTTTAACTAATGCTTGATAGCCTTTTTGTCTTAGCTCAATTGGTGTCATTGTTTTCATCTCCTTGTAATAGCAAAGTTTCCATTAACCAAGTAACAGGATTATCTAATTTTACTTGCAATAATTTACTGTATTTTATGGCTTTTCTAAGTAATCTGTCATCGGTGGTTAGCAATACGTCTATCCTAGCATATTCGGCGGAAGCGATATGAAAAGAATCATAAAGATCAAATCCTAAATATATAACCAATACTGTTTAACTGTTGTCCCATTCTTCATCACTAATACCCGCTTGTTTGAGAATTTCCTTAACTAAATCTATAGAGATTTCTTGATTTCCATGAGGGTTAGGGATGCGAATTTTATGTTGACCCTTTTTCATAAATTGATGTTTACTACCAGAAAAAGGTCCTGTGTAACCTAAAGCTTTCAATTTTCTGATTAATTTTCTGCGAGAAATTGCTGATGGCATAACTAAACTTCTGCAACTGTTGTAACTTTAATTTCTAATCCATCTATGATAGGTAAAGGGTCGCCATCTTGTAATTTTAAAATGATCCATTCTTCTAGAACTTCTAGTAAGTCTTGACGGCATTCTTCAACGGTCAATCCATTTCCCCAAACGCCTTGAAAGCCTTCTATTTCAGCAAACCAAGTACCGTCATTTAGCCTTTTGTATTGTGCTTTTTGTAAAGCTTTTTCACAATAATTGAGTAAGATCATTTTCTTCTCTAAATCTCCATAATATGTAACTATATTATCACTTCTCCTCACCAATCCCATCACACAAATGTCTATCCTCCTCCTTAACGCCAGAATTAGGATTGTGCAAATAAACCCGCACCCAATCGCAACTACGCCCCATTAAAGCGTTTAAGTCCTGCATTGTCCTACAATCTTTCTGTATTGTCCTACAACTCTTCTGCATCGCCCTATAATCCTTCTGTATCCTCACAAAGAAGTCTAAACCAAGATTAACGGGATTTTAGGATTAACTGGATTATTTACTTGGAAACTCCTGACAATCTTTTAAGATTGAGCATCCTGAAAATCCTCTAATCCTCAAAATCCTGATACTGACGATTTACCCCCAATCCCATCACACAAATGTCTATCCTCCTCCCTAACACCAGAATTAGGATTGTGCAAATAAACCCGCACCCAATCGCAACTACGCTCCATTAAATCACTTAAACCCCAGTCTGTCCCAAGATTCCAGAGTTTGATAGTGTTGTCCCAACTACCGCTCACCAAAGTCTTGCCATCGGGACTAAAATTAACGCTATAGACAGCGCTATCATGCCCCTTGAGGGTGCGGATTTCTTGGCCTGTTTCTACATTCCAGAGTTTGATAGTCTTGTCCCAACTACCGCTCACCAAAGTCTTGCCGTCGGGACTAAAATTAACGCTTAAGACATAGCTATCATGCCCCTTGAGGGTGCGGATTTCTTTGCCTGTTTCTACATTCCAGAGTTTGATAGTCTTGTCCCTACTACCGCTCACCAAAGTCTTGCCGTCGGAGCTAAAACTCACACTATTGACACTGCCATTATGCCCTACTAAGCGATTAGATTCCCTTCCTTCAACCAGAATCTTCTGCAAAGCATGAATTACCTTCGTGTTGCTTGCGTTGTGTTTCTGCAAAATTTTTCCTGCCTTAATCGCTTCAACAATAGCATCTAATTCTTTTCCCTCTTCATTAAAGAGATGCAAAGAATAACCACTGAGAGAATTTGCTAAACTAAGTTC
>NZ_JAPZQJ010000638.1:0-3727 GCF_027530405.1 Microcystis sp. LE19-41.2A
GCCCGCCCGGTTGAAAAATTAACTGACACAAAAATCCGTTTTAACTGGGTTTGGGGGGTGGGGGGTGGGGGGGGGGGGGGGTGGGGAAGTGGGGAAGTGGGGAAGTGGGGAAATTTCAACTAAAACTCCAAAACCCTAAAACCCCAAAACCCAACCCCGATCATTAACCTGAACATTTGTATTTAATTACGGTGAAACTGACTATACAATATTAATGATAAAGCACGGTCAGCATTGACAATGATTAGCGATCAGTCCCTCCCCCCCCAAAATATTGAAGCGGAAGAATCTATCTTAGGTGGCATTTTGCTAGATCCAAAAGCGTTAGGTAGAATCAGTGATTTTTTAATTCCAGAAGCTTTCTATGTGAAAACCCATCAAGATATTTATCGTGCGGCGCTTGCTTTACAAGGGAAGGGAAAACCGACGGATTTAATGACGGTTAGCAGCTGGTTACAGGATAATTTTCTGCTGGAGGAAATCGGGGGAATGCCGCGATTGTTACAATTAATTGAGCGCACTGTCTCGGCTGCTAACATCGATCGCTATGCTGAATTAGTGATGGATAAATATATGCGTCGTCAGTTAATTTCCACCGGGGGAGAAATTATTGAGTTAGCCAGGGATACGACGCTAGAATTAGAAAATGTTTTCGATGAATCGGAACAAAAGATTTTTCGTCTCACCCAAAAACGACCCCAGGAGGGTTTAATTTTTCTGGGGGATACTTTAATTGAAACTTTTAACGAAATTGAGAAAATGCAGGAGACGACCACTCTACCCGGTATCGAAACTCAATTTTATGATCTCGATGCGATGACCAGTGGTTTACAACCCTCGGATTTAGTTATTATCGCGGGTAGGCCTTCCATGGGAAAAACTTCTTTTGCTCTTAATATTGCCTATAATATCGCTCAACAGAATTTACCCGTGGCTGTCTTTAGTTTGGAGATGTCCAAGGAACAATTAGCCCAACGTTTGTTATCGAATGAGGCTAAAATCGAAAGTAATCGGATTCGCTCGGGCCGTTTGGGACAAAATGATTTAGAGAAGGTTCTTGGGGGACTAGAAAAGTTATTAAATTTGCCCATATATATCGATGATAGTGCCAATTTAAGTGTAATTCAAATGCGTTCCCAAGTGCGGCGTTTACAGGCAGAAAAAAAGGGGCAAATGGGATTAGTTTTAATCGATTATCTGCAATTAATGGAAGGGGGAGGTGATAATCGTGTTCAGGAACTTTCTAAAATTACCCGCAGTCTTAAGGGTTTAGCGAGAGAAATTCATGCTCCGGTAATTGCTCTTTCTCAGTTAAGTCGCGCCGTGGAATCTCGCAATAATAAAAGACCGATGATGTCCGATTTACGCGAGTCGGGATGTTTAGCGGGTGATAGTTTAGTTGAGTTAGCCGCTCCTCGTGCTAAAGTGCCAATTTGTCAGTTAGTTAATTGCTCTAATTTTACGGTTTTTGCTCTTAATGAGGAAACAATGAAATTAGAAAAAGCACTGGTAACTAAGGTCTTTTCCACAGGATTTAAGCCAGTTTTTCGATTAACAACTCGTTTAGGTCGCACGATTAGAGCTACAGCCAATCATAAATTTTTGACTGTCCACGGTTGGCAAAGATTAGATGAATTAAATATCGGTAATTATATCGCTTTACCTCGCTCTCTGAGTAATTCAGACCTAAGGTTTAATTGGGATGAAGTTATGGCAATTCAAGCGGATGGAGAGACAGAAGTGTATGATTTAACAGTAGATAAATTGCATAATTTTATTGCCAATAATATCATCGTCCATAATAGTATCGAACAGGATGCGGATTTAATTATGATGTTATACCGAGATGAATATTATAACCCCGATAGTCCCGATCGAGGTGTGGCCGAAGTAATTATTACTAAACACCGTAACGGTCCCACCGGCACAATTAAGCTACTTTTTCAACCAGAATTTACCAAGTTTCTTAATCTTAAACAAAGTCGCTCTAATTATTAAAATGCAAGCAACTATTAATTATAAAACTCCCAATTGGCTCTTAATACTTTTGGCAATTATCCTAACTCTCGGTGTGGTTTTTCGTTTTGCAAATATCGATCAAAAAATCTATTGGCATGATGAATCCTACACCACCATTAGAACCACTGGTTATCAAGCAAAGGAAATCGCTGATACTATCTTTCAAAACCGTCTTTTATCTACCACAGAATTAGGAAAATTTCAACAACTGAAACCAGAAAGTAATGTTTTTGACACAATAAAATCTCTCGCTAAAGAAGACCCTCAGCACCCACCTTTATACTTTATTATCTCTCGCTATTGGGAAAAAATATTCGGTTTTTCTCCCGTTTCTTCCCGCAGTTTAGCGATTGTTTTTAGTCTTCTCTCCCTGCCATTTATTTACTATCTATCCCTAGAATTATTTGCGGCAAAGTTAACGGCAATTTTAGCAGTAATTTTATTAGCACTCTCTCCAATTGATATAATATTTGCTCAAATGTCCCGTCAGTATAGTCTTTTGGTTTTGTTAACGATAATCAGTCAATTACTGCTGTTAAAATGCCTCAAAAAAAGAACTCTTGTTAATTGGTCTTTATACACCGTCGCTAATACTCTCGGACTCTACACTCATCTCTTTTTTATTCTCAACTTATTTGCTCAAGCAGCCTTTATACTTTGGTATCTTGTTATGAAACCAGAGCGAAAAAATAACTTGATATTTTTCCTGTTATCTGGGTTAACAATGATAATTTTCTATATACCCTGGTTACAGGTTTTTTTAACTAACTCTCAAAGGGCCTTTAACTCCACCAGTTGGGCTGCCGTTAACCATCTCGATTGGGGATTTATCAGTAAATTATGGATCTTAACTTTTACTTCTCTATTTAGCGATAGCGATTTTGGTTTTAATAACATCTTCACCTATATATATAGACTGTTTTTTTTAATCTTAACTATCTATGCTTTTGAGCGAGTTTATCGCTACAATAACCCCATAGCTTTTACTTTTCTGATTACCTCAACCCTAGTACCTTTCCTAGCTTTAGTCATTCCCGATCTAATTTTGACCACCACTAGATCGACTGTCACCCGTTATCTAATTGCGACTTTTCCCACTATCTATATAACTGTGGCTTTTTTCTTGTCACAATTGCTTAATCAAGGCAAAATTTTAGGTAAAATTATCTTGACTTTTTTGTTAACTGCTAGTATAATATCGAACTTCAATAATGCTCTTTCCGAAACCAGTTGGGCAAAAGTTCCTAGTTATTGGAATGGCGAAGTTGCCAGAAAAATCAATGCTGTACCTAAGGCCATTGTTATCAGCGACGAAGGTAATGACTGGACTAACTTAGGTGATTTGCTTTCCCTTAATTATCGTCTTAATGCTGATGTACAATACTTCCTGACTACCACTAACCCCGATACCGATAAGTTAAAAGAAGTCCTAGAAATTCCCCGCGTCAACTTATTTCTTTTTCGTCCTTCCAATCGGTTATTACTGGCCCTAGATCAATTCGATATTCGTCTTGATTATTTCTATCCCTATGGTCAATTGTGGCGAGGGAAGAAATAGGTAAATATATAGGGTTTGCTGAATAAATATAAAAACCTTGTTGGATAAGGCTTTTAGACTTTTTTTCCCTGAAAAAGTGCCTACCATTGGAGTGATTGGGGGGAAAATTTAGGGATTTTTTCCCTGAAAATTAGGTAATTGACCACCTGA
>NZ_JAPZQJ010000288.1:0-1037 GCF_027530405.1 Microcystis sp. LE19-41.2A
TAAGAGAAGATTTGGTTTAAATCTGTGCATGACAAAACTACCTGAAACTTCAGAAACGTCCATTGCTATTACCTTTTTGGTTGTCAATCTTTCCCGACTGCTTCGGCAGTTTTTTGGGCTTTTTTTGTCTTTCTTGATTTCTGGGCGAACAAAAGAACTAAGATGTCGGCAACGCTTTAATAAAAATTATGTTAAAAGTGATTTTACTCAAGTAAAACTTATCACTTGGGCGACAAATTATTGGCACTCAATAGCATAATTCTTTGAGCGACTTTTTCAGCAAACCCTATTTAATCTTTCAATAGGATTAGTTTGACCAGTTTCTTTTCCGGCGTTGCTGAATCAAGCTATGAATGACAACCTTGCACCCATCCAAAAGTTAGTTTGGGTCTAGGTTTTAAAAATACCACAAAAGAAGATTCATATCTCAAATCAGCAACGCCAAAGATATTTATCAGAAAAGTCATGATCAAGCTAGAGGTTTAAAGACTGATCGGGTTCCAATTATTTTTATTAATAAATATTTTACACAATTCATACCAGGTAAGCAAGAGGGCTACGGCACTACTACCGAATCATTACCTTAAACTCTACTATGGTCCAGATGGCTTCTTGGGGAATGAAGTGTCGATTCTGGAACTAGATGGTCAATTCGATAACCTGGAATAAATGATCTACATCGAAAGCCATTTGAGCAAAACCGGCACTAAATACTACGGTGAAATGACGGAATTACTGCTCAAACACAAGGATTATCCCGGTTCTACCAATGGTACGGGTTTATTCCAAGTGTTAGTCGGTCTCAAAATGCGTGAAACCTACGAAAAACTAATGGCCGCTGAATCAAAAGTGGCAGCCCAAGTCTAGTTTCTAGTTTTGACCGAGCCGGCATCCTACCCTAGGGCTGTTTCATTCTCCCATCAGAATATCAAAAGTAAAAGCGATCACTGTCAGGTAAAATGAGAAGTGAACGCGAACTTTTGAAAGATATGTTGAGCTTAATAGAAAAACTAAAACAAGTCAAGGACTTTCGGAAA
>NZ_JAPZQJ010000018.1:0-2581 GCF_027530405.1 Microcystis sp. LE19-41.2A
ACACCCCACACCCTACACCCCACACCCTACACCCCACACCCTACACCCTACACCCTACACCCCACACCCTACACCCCACACCCTACACCCCACACCCTACACCCCACTTCCCCAGCCCGATTTCCCCAAGGTAACAAAACCAGATATTCTACTAAATAGTCGCCTATCACACCAGCCTGATCTCGTGGTCGTCCAATGCAGTTTGCCAAGATATTAATCGCCAATCGCGGGGAAATCGCCTTAAGAATCCTTCATAGTTGCGAAGAATTGGGCATTAGAACCGTTGCCGTCCACTCTACCATCGATCGCCATGCCCTTCATGTTCAATTGGCCGATGAGAGTGTTTGTATTGGTCCGCCTCCGAGCAGCAAAAGTTACTTAAATATCCCTAATATCATCTCGGCTGCCCTAACACGCAACGCCACGGCCATCCATCCCGGTTACGGTTTTTTGGCAGAAAACGCCCGCTTTGCCGAAATTTGTGCCGATCATCAGTTAACTTTTATCGGTCCGTCCCCCAGCGCTATCCTGGCTATGGGTGATAAATCCACCGCTAAAAAAACCATGCAAAAAGCGGGAGTTCCCACTATCCCCGGCAGTGGTGGTTTAATTACCTCGGAAGCGGAAGCAAAACGTATCGCTGATGACATCGGTTATCCTGTCCTGATTAAAGCCACTGCTGGCGGTGGAGGGCGTGGGATGCGTCTTGTCAAGAGTGCAGATGAACTAGGTGATATGTTAAAAGCCGCCCAAGGCGAAGCAGAAGCGGCTTTTGGCAATTCGGGAGTATATCTAGAAAAATTTATCGAATGTCCCCGACATATCGAGTTTCAGATTTTGGCCGATAGTCACGGTAACGTAATCCATTTAGGAGAAAGAGACTGTTCGATTCAGCGACGACACCAAAAACTGCTAGAAGAGGCACCTAGCCCCTTCTTAACGCCCCATTTACGCTCAAAAATGGGTAATGCCGCCGTTAAAGCCGCTAAATCGATTAATTACGTCGGGGTGGGAACCGTGGAATTTTTAGTCGATAAACACGGTAATTTTTACTTCATGGAAATGAACACCCGTATTCAGGTGGAACACCCGGTCACGGAGATGATCACGGGGATGGACCTGATCCGAGAACAAATTCTGGTGGCACAGGGCGAAAAACTGCAAATTAAGCAAGATCAGGTGATATTTAGAGGGCATTCGATCGAGTGTCGCATTAATGCCGAGGATCCCGATCACAATTTTCGTCCTCACCCCGGCAAAATTAGCGGTTATCTGCCCCCCGGTGGTCCTGGTGTCCGCATGGATTCCCACGTTTACACCGATTACGAAATCCCCCCCTATTACGATTCCCTAATTGGTAAGTTAATTGTCTGGGGAGAAAATCGCGACATAGCCATTAAACGCATGAAACGCGCCCTCCGGGAATGTGCGATCACGGGAGTACCGACAACTATTGATTTCCATCGTAAAATATTGGAAACTCCCGCCTTTTTAGCTGGAGATGTTTACACTAATTTCATCCAGGAACATCTCTTGCCCTAGCGCGTTACCATAAATTTTAGACGAGAGTAGGTTGGGGATAATAATGACAGTAGAAGTTAAATTTAACTCGTTTCAACTCAACGATGAACAATTCTTTCAACTTTGTCAGGATAACCGAGATTTACGTTTGGAACGCAACCCAAAAGGAGATTTAATTATTATGCCACCGACTGGAGGAGAAACCAGCAATTCTAACGCTGGAATCACTGCCCAATTATGGTTATGGAATAACCTAAATAAATTAGGTGTGGTTTTTGATTCTTCTGGAGGATTTAAACTACCTAACGGGGCCGATCGCTCTCCCGATGCTGCTTGGATACCTTTAGAAAAATGGCAAGCTTTAACCCCACAACAAAAGGAAAGATTTTTACCTCTATCTCCCGATTTTATCATTGAATTAATGTCTCCTAGTGATAGCCTAGAAACCGCTAGGAAAAAAATGCAGGAATATTTAGATAATGGGACTTGTTTAGGTTGGTTAATCAATAGAAAAACTAGAGAAGTAGAAATTTATCGTCAAGGACAGGCAGTAGAAATTTTAACTAATCCAGAGAGTTTATCGGGGGAAAATATTTTATCTCAATTTGTCTTAGAACTTGATAATATTTGGTAATTCTATAATCCTATAAAAGAGAATCTAAACATGATGACAGTAGTAGAAATTAAATTTGAATCTTGGCAACTCAGCGATGAACAGTTTTTTCAACTTTGTCAGGATAACCGAAATTTACGTTTGGAACGCAACGCAAAAGGAGATTTAATTATTATGCCACCAACCGGAGGAGAAACTGGTAATTCTAACGCTGGAATCACTGCCCAATTATGGTTATGGAATAACCTACATAAATTAGGTGTAGTTTTTGATTCCTCCACGGGGTTTAAACTACCGAATGGGGCCGATCGCTCTCCCGATGCTGCTTGGATACCTTTAGAAAAATGGCAAGCTTTAACCCCACAACAAAAGGAAAGATTTTTACCTCTATCTCCCGATTTTGTCATTGAATTAATGTCTCCTAGTGATAGCCTAGAAACTACTAGG
>NZ_JAPZQJ010000630.1:0-8163 GCF_027530405.1 Microcystis sp. LE19-41.2A
AAGAAACTGGTCAAACTAATCCTATTGAAAGATTAAATAATACCTTTCGACAAAGGATTTCTCGGCTGGTGAGAGAGAGTCTATCTTTCTCTAAAAAAATGGAGAATCACGTTGGGGAACCCTTTGGTATTTTATCCATGACTACAATGCACAGCAAAGCAAAGGATTAAGCCGCCATCACTACTACCGAATCACCACCGATTCAACTTCATCGCTGGAGTTCTTTCCCTCCCACCCCCGTTGATGCTTTTTACTACTCCCCTTCCTCTTAGTTGTAAAATACCTACACCTGTCAGCTAAAAGGGGCGGGGTTTTAAACCCAAATTTTCGATAATTCGGCATTAACTAAAGACTTGATCGGGATTAATTTGACGGCACAAGCTTTTAATTCCGGCTGCAGGGAAATCGGACAAGCGGCCGGATGGGTGAGACTATTGGCCTCAGAATTTTCTGCCCATAGGGCCCCCCAGTGCATCGGCACAAAGACACAATTAGGAGCAATTGCTTTGGTAATTAAAGCGGGAAAACGGGCAGAACCGCGACGAGAACGCACCTCCACCCATTCCCCAGCTTCTATGCCCAATTTTGCCGCATCTTGGGGATGAATTTCCAGAAAAGGTGCGGGGTGCATTTTGACAATTTTCTCGATGCGGCCGGTGCGGGTTTGGGTGTGCCAGTGACCGTACAAACGCCCCACGGTCAACACTAGGGGATAATCATCGTCCGGGGGTTCCGCTAGACCTTTACTGTGGTAGGCTGCGAAAACAGCACGTCCATCGGCAGTATTAAATTTACCATCGGTATAAAGGCGTTTTGCGGCTGTTTTTTGGCTTTTATCGTCATCTTTAACTAAATTACCTAGTAATTCCCCGGAATTAGCGGTTTTAGGGGCGGAAATTTCATCGATGGAATCGGGCCACGGTCGGGGAGTCTCGGCCAGGCGATCATAATTAATCCCTGTCATATCACAAGGACGTTTATATGTCAAGCCGGCAAACTCGGAATATACCTCGGCCGAATCCTGAAAATTAAATTGTGCCTCAAAACCCAAACGGCGACCGACTTCGGCAAAAATTTGCCAGTCGGCCCGAGCTTGTCCCACGGGAGGGCGAAAAGCCTTATTTAACGTCACCATGCGCTCAGAATTGGTCATTGTTCCCGTTTTTTCGCCCCATTGGGCCGCTGGCAGTAATAAATGGGCATAGGCGCTGGTTTCCGTGGGATAGTAGGCATCCTGATGGATAGTAAAAGGTGATTTTAACAGGGCCGCCTTGGTACGTTCTAGATCAGGCATACTAACGGCTGGATTAGTGGCGGCAATCCAGAGAAGTTTGACATCTCCCGTCTCCAAACCAGTAATCATACTCCAAGCATCGCGACCGGGGACGGGAGAAATCCGACCGGCGGGTAAACCCCAAGCTTGTTCCACTTCGGCCCGGTGTTGGGGATTTTTGACGGAACGATAACCGGGGAGAAGATGGCAGAGGCCGCCGGCTTCCCGTCCCCCCATGGCGTTGGGTTGTCCGGTTAGGGAAAAAGGACCGGCCCCCGGCCTACCGATATTAGCCGTCATTAGGTGTAAATTGATTAAAGTGCGGGCTTTGGCCGTGCCTTCCCTAGATTGATTGATACCCATCGACCAGAGGGAAAGCACTCTTTTCGATTCGGCCCAGTAGCGGGCAGCCTTTTCTAAATCCTCGATGGGGATACCGCATTTAGGGGCGACGATTTCCGGGGGATAATGGCGGATAATTTCGGCGTATTTGTGGAAATCTCGGGTACATTTATCGATAAAATAGGTATCGATCGCACCCCAATTCAGTAACAGGTGAGCAATACCGTTAAATAGGTCAATATCGGTCCCCGGGTTAATGGCGAGGTGGAGATTAGCGGCCTCGGCGGTTTTTGTCCTGCGGGGATCAACGACGATTAATTTCGCTTCTTTGTTACCTTTGAGATACTTGTGCAGACGGTTAAAGATGATGGGGTGACATTCGGCCGTATTTGTCCCCACCAGAAAGGCACAATCGGTTAATTCTAGGTCATCGTAACAGCAGGGGGGACCGTCGGACCCGAAACTGTCCCGATAAGCGGCCACGGCCGAAGACATACAGAGACGGGAATTAGCATCAAAGTTATTGACTCCCAGACAGCCCTTGACCAGTTTTTGGGCGATGTAGTAATCTTCGGTGTGAAATTGTCCCGAACCGTATAGACAGATACTTTCCTTTTCCCCCTGAGCGATTAGAGTTTGGATACGGTTAACGATGCGATCGAGGGCTTCTTCCCAGGTACAAGGACGGAATTGCTCTTGGAGAGAATCGCGAATCATCGGGGTTTTGAGGCGATTTTTATCGATTGATTCCGCTACGGTAGCCCCTTTAACACAGACCATACCTTGACTGGAGGGGTGGGACTTGTCCCCGAAGACTTTCCATGCTTGTCCGGCCGACGCGGGGGGGGTGACTGTCAAACCACAACCTACTCCACAGTAAGGACATTGGGTTTTTGTAGATTCAGTCATAAGCAGTTGGTCTGATTGGTGGCGCTGTCTTTAGGCATACTAAGATAGTCGTCAGGTTTTCTCGGCCAAATTGTAGTTATTAATACAATTTATTAGAAGCCTTGGCCAAATTGCCATTTTTATGATGCAAATCGCGCATTACAACTGGCTAGATAAAATTTGCTGATGGGTGTGGGGTGTGGGGTGTGGGGTGTGGGGTGTGGGGTTTTATACTGTTGCCTGATCTCAACAAGCAATTTCAATAGTTAACAGCTTAAAAAGCATACACTTGTTCTCGTGTTGAAAAAGAATCGGCATAGGATAATAGTAGTCTCTAGGGTGCGGAAAAAGTTTTCAGCCAGTCATGACCTACGAACCTCTACATCATAAGTATCGTCCCCAAACCTTTGCCGATTTGGTGGGACAATCAGCGATCGCCACGACCCTGAGTAATGCCTTAATCAGTGAGCGAATCGCTCCTGCATACCTATTTACTGGACCCAGAGGCACGGGGAAAACCTCCTCGGCGCGAATTTTAGCCAAATCCCTCAACTGTCTGTCTAGTGACCATCCGACACCGATTCCCTGCGGTAAGTGTTCCGTCTGTCAAGCGATCGCCAATGGTTCGGCCCTAGACGTGATCGAAATTGATGCCGCTAGTAATACCGGTGTGGATAACATTCGGGAAATTATCGAGCGATCGCAATTTGCCCCCGTCCAATGTCGTTATAAAGTCTATGTCATCGATGAATGCCTGACTGGGGATAGCCTTGTTTTCACCGAAACGGGATTAATCCCCATTAATCATCCTGAGATTCTCGGAAAACGAGTTCTCAGTTACAACGAGAGCAGCGGAGAGTGGGAATATAAAAAAGTCCTGCGATGGCTAAACCGAGGCGTAAAAGCAACTTTAACCATTCAAACCAGAAATCGGACGATTAATTGCACTGGTAATCATTTGATTAGAACAGAAAAAGCATGGATACAAGCAAAAAATCTCAAAATCGGCGATCATATCCTATCCCCTGTGAATGTGGCTGCGGTGCAATACAGGCCTAGTATCATAAAATCCCCTCAATGGCTGACAAATTTCGAGGAAGTGATAGGGATTCAAGAAGGTGACACAGAAAGCGTCTATGACCTAGAAGTGGAGGACAATCATAATTTTGTTGCCAATGGGTTATTAGTTCATAACTGCCATATGCTCAGTACGGCGGCCTTTAATGCCTTGCTGAAAACTCTGGAAGAACCGCCGGATCGAGTGATTTTTGTGCTTGCTACCACCGATCCTCAGCGTGTCTTGCCTACCATCATCTCCCGTTGTCAACGCTTTGATTATCGCCGTATTGCTCTCGATGCGATGGTGGCACACCTGCAAAAAATCGCCCAAATAGAAGCGATCGATATTAACCTAGAAGCATTAACCTTGGTGGCTCAGATCGCTAACGGTGGTTTACGGGATGCGGAAAGTCTCCTCGATCAA
This sequence comes from Microcystis sp. LE19-41.2A, assembly GCF_027530405.1. Classification (NCBI taxonomy): domain Bacteria; kingdom Bacillati; phylum Cyanobacteriota; class Cyanophyceae; order Chroococcales; family Microcystaceae; genus Microcystis; species Microcystis sp. LE19-41.2A. Next base: position 3,987 of record NZ_JAPZQJ010000630.1, read on the forward strand.
TTAAGTTTACTCGCAGGAACGATTACGGCCGAGCGAGTCTGGGATTTGGTCGGTGCAGTCCCCGAAAGAGACCTCTTAACCCTACTTAAAGTCATTCATGGCAATATTCCCGATCAAGTTATCGAACAATGTCGCCATCTGATGAATCGCGGTAAGGAACCTTTAATCGTCTTGCAAAATCTAGCGGGATTCTATTTAAACCTACTTTTAGCCAAAACCGCCCCTAATCGTCCAGAAATGGTCGCTGTCACTGCTCCCACTTGGCAGGAATTGTGTGCGGAAGCGCGTACTTGGTCTTTAGAGGAAATTCTCCGCGGTCAACAACTTCTTAAAGACAGCGAAACGCAACTAAAAAACACCACTCAACCCCGTCTCTGGTTAGAAGTCACTCTCTTAGGACTGTTACCGCAAGCACAGGTGATTCCTCTAGTTGCCACGGCAGCGCCTTCCCGTCCCCAAACCAGCACCGAAAGGCCCCCGGAAGTGATCACAGCACCGGCACCGGTTAATCAACCGATCAAACCGGCGGTTATCACCCCGACAACTAGCGTCGCAGTGCCGAAAACTGAGGTTAAAACTGTTGCCAGTGATGACAATCATGAACAAATTTGGCAGCGGGTTTTAGAAGTAATGGAACCCCCCACTACTCGCACTCTCTTGCGTCAGCACGGCAGTCTTTTTAATATGGAAGAATCGAGCGCTTATTTAAGCATATCTTCGGAACAATTATTAAAAATGGCCCGGCTACGCTTGACTAATATTGAGTCAGCTTTCGAGGCTGTTTTTCAGCGCCGGATTAAAGTCCATTTACAGGTAGGTTCCGCCACTGCTGCCATGGCTGCGGAAGTTTCCCCATCCCCAGCGGCCAGGATACAACCACCACCAGAAACCGCACCAACCCCACCAATAACTCCCGAAAATAAAGTTATGACCGCGGTGGATATTCCCCCAGTCAAAGAAGCAATTATCGAGAAAAAAGAAGCAAAGATCACAGCATCGGGAAACCCAAAAACTCTTAGCACAGAACTGCCCCAAAAAATCTTAAATTTTGATTCATCTTTAGAGACATTAGATCAAGATGTAGATGTTAGTGAAATTTTGGCGGCCGCTCAAAAGTTAGCGAAATCTTTTGATGGTGAAGTGGTCAATATGGGTTATTCACTGCCAGAAAATTCGGACGCAGAAACTAAAGTTAATAAGTCTCTGGAAAATATGACTATCGTGCGCGGGAGACCTGATGTTAACGAAATTTTAGAGAATTTGGAGGAGGACGAAGACCTGCCTTTTTAAAGCTATCCCAACGGCTTGTGCTAAACTGATAGGATATGCCACGTCTCAGGATTGGCTATTCTTGCTCAAATTCTAGCTACTAGACCTATGACACCCGAAACTAAGGCCAGAATCGATCAATTAGTCCAGAATAATAAAGTTCTTGTGTTCATGAAGGGCAATAAATTAATGCCTCAGTGTGGTTTCTCGAATAACGTCATACAAATTCTCAATATTCTGGGGGTTTCCTACGAAACTGTCGATATTCTCCAAGATCAGGAGTTAAGACAAGGAGTTAAGGAGTATTCCAATTGGCCGACTATTCCCCAAGTCTATATCAACGGTCAGTTTATTGGTGGTTCCGACATTATGATCGAACTCTATCAAAATGGGGAACTACAACAAATAGTCGAGGTAGCCTTAGCTTCCTAAAAATTTTCTAGGTTAGGTTAGCTATCCTAACCTAGTTTAAAGTTGCCCAACTAGCAATCTTGGCAGAGGTGATGATTGTGACAATTCGAGAAACTGCAATTTCTAAGCTAGATCAACTCCCTGAAGTCCTTGTTCAGGAAGTAAGCGACTTTATTGATCTTCTCGATCATAAATATCGAGTCAAAACCTTTGACACTCAGCCTGATGGAAAACTGATAGAAAGATGGTTACAATGGTTTGAAGCCGTAGATGGCTTAACTGTCAATTCACCGGAACCAATAAACGACTACCAGCAACTGCTGCTCGAAAAATATCGGCAACAAGGACTAGAGCTATGATCCTGTGTGATGCAGGAGTGCTGCTTTGTTTGGTTGATCGCACCCAACCCCAACATAAAGCCTACAGAAATACAGTAATGCGTTTAGCAAAGCCTCTCGTCACAACTTGGTCATGCCTGACCGAAGCCATGTACCTGGCGCTGCATCGGGGGGGTTGGCAAATGCAAAAACAACTGGGACAACTTCTTTTAGATAAACTGCTGGTGGTTTACAATATTCAGGAAAGTGATTTCAGTCGCTTGTTGGGGTTGATGGAGCAATACCGCGATCGACCGATGGACTTGGCAGATGCAACCCTAGTTTTAGTAGCTGAAAAGACTGGGTATCGGCAAATTCTCACCCTCGATGCGGATTTCCTGTTTTATCGGATTCAAAACCAAGGAAGCTTTGATATTATTCAAGGGTAGTCATGGAAAATCTGCTTTCAACGGCCTATAACTCCACCGATAGAAAATGTTCCCCTTTAAAACTGTCCCTTGAATTCCTCTCTATCTTTTGCTACGAGGACACTTTGTTGGGGGATACCGATGTGAATTCCCTTCTCCTCAAAAGCAATCTTTAGACGACGACGATACTCTCTTTCTATGTCCCATTGTCGTAATCTTTTGACGACAATTCTGAGCATAATTTCCATCCCCGTGTGAGAAACCCGACTAACACCAGCAACCTGCACGGGATCGATGATATCTTTTTGCCATTGTGGATCTACAGCCATATTTTCAGCGATGGCTGCCATTAAAGCGATCGCCACATCTGGCTCGGTGTCATAGGCGACTTCAATGGTAAAATTGACCCGCGCCCAATCTTTACTGAGGTTGTGTGCGCTAATAATTTGGTTATGGGCAATAGTGATTAAACGTCCATCGGCAGCCCGCAATTGAGTCGCTCGCAAACTCATATTTTCCACCAAACCGATAAACTCCTGAAACTGGATCATATCACCGACAGTGTATTGGTCTTCAAAGATAATTAGAAAACCGTTAATCCAATCTTTTAAAAGATCCTGAAAGGCAAAGGTGAGCAATGCTCCCACTAAACCGGCTCCCGTGAGTAAAAAGGCGAAAGAAAGGCCCATCCAACTCAAAAAAACCAAAATTCCCAGAAAAATAGCGATAAATGTGATAATTTGTCGCCAAACTTCTAATAAAGTGGGAGCGCGCAGAATCCTCCTTTCCAAATTTTCCGAAAAAACCGCTCCTTCCTCTACCCACTCCCGTAGTCTGGAATTAACGTAGAGATTAACCATATTGCTCACTGATGTCAGCAGCAACCAGATGATAAAAATCTGTAAAGGAATACGGATTATTCCGCGTCCTTCTAGCCTAGTTTCGGGAAATACATACAAAATCGCCGCTATTCCGGCAAACCAAAGCAGTATCAGTCCAATAAGAGCCAGTCTTTTCCAGAGAATATTTAGCGTCAGTTGTCGCTGAATATCGGCCTGTTGACGGAAATTAGAGGAATCTTCTAGAGAGGCTAAAATCGGTTCTTGGGAGCGATCTTTTCTGGGGGGGGAATTTATAGGTAAATTTCGATCGGATTGACTTTTAGCCTGTTTTTTGAGGAGATTGAAGCGATTTCTTAGGTGTTTCTGCCACCAAATTGATACCCAGCTTAAGAAAGTTAGCCCCAAAATAATTATAGTGGCAGTCATTACCTGTTGCCGACGAGGGGCGGGCTGACGTTCTTGCCAAGCTTGGATCAAAGCTGTTTGGATGATTTTAACCCATCTGTCCGCTAAATCGCCAACAGAAGAAGAATCGATCAGGGCATCAACTTCTGTCACTGTCAGAATTACCTGTTGCGGTAAATTCTGGTTATCCTTGGCCACAATCACGGTTAAATTATTGAGAGTCGCCGTACTTACTTGCAGGGTTGTCGGATCGAAACCCCGATTGATAATATTATTTAAGCCCCTTTCAATGCGGCTAGCCCGTCTTTCTACCGGGGAGAGTTCCCGGGACTCAGAAGCGGTAAAATCTTGGGAGGCAATCTGAATTGACATCCTCGCCGCCGTAAAACGGACGGCGATTCCTCACCACGCCACTTTTTTAGGGTGGTCGCTGAATGGGGTTGACGCTTCACCGAAAAACGCTTAATTGCTTAAGTCTGACTCTTTCTCAACGTCCGTTTTGAGT
>NZ_JAPZQJ010000420.1:0-5795 GCF_027530405.1 Microcystis sp. LE19-41.2A
AACCCCCTTGAGCCATCTGGCACACTTTTCTCTTTTTGTCAAATTTTATGTTAAGAAAGATGTGACTAATGGATAGATCAAGGGGGGCAGGGGGGATCGAACCTAAAATCCATTTTTAATTTAATTATAACCAGCTACTTACTTAGGGTTACAGTTAAATTATTCTGGGTCTCGGTGGCTTAGTTGCTAATCAACTTAGACACAGGACAAGAGAGCCATTCCAGATAACTGTTACTCAATTCTTTCACGGCTAATTCATAGAATCTCTGACCGTGTTCGGGAGTGGCTAAAGCAGGATTGGAACCCATACGACCATCGGGGTAGTTTTGGCGAAAATTAGCCGCACCGTAAATATCATGACCAGAAGCCACTTTTTCGGATAAAAAGGCGTTTTTACGGCTCTCAGGGTAAAGATACTGAGTTAACGCCACTTCGCTCGGTGTAGCGTGGGAACCCTCCTGCTCTCCATACAATTCTTTGGCTAAAAGATAAACTTCTCGCACCATAAACCAATTGGCCACTTGACATTTAACCTCGTTTGTGTTAGGTAAATTGAGGGAATCCAAATGATAATAGGTTTCCGCAAAAGCGGCCTTTAGGGTGGCAATATTGCCCCCGTGACCATTAATAAAGAAAAATTGACGAAAACCGGCTCTAGCTAAACAAGTCACATAGTCGAGGATGACTTGAATCAAAGTGCTAGGACGAAGGCTAATTGTACCAGGGAAAGCCGTGTGATGTAGGGCCATACCGACATTTAAGGTGGGTGCTACCATTGCTCGTACCTGTTTCCCCACTCCTTTAGCGATCGCCTCCGCACATAGAGCATCTGTACCAATCAGTCCCGTCGGCCCGTGTTGTTCCGTGGAACCAATAGGAATAATAATTCCCTGAGATTGTTCTAGATAGGATTCCACCTCTAACCATGTAGATAACTGTAATAACATTCGGCTCTAGCCTTCCAAAACGAGTGCAGGTTGACAAATTGAGATAAAATTAGGACGAATAATCAAGTATTTTTATGTTAACCCTTGACAACCCCCCCTTGTCGGCGAGTGCGGATTTCGTTCCCAATCATCGGATTTTAATCGTTGAAGATGAAGAAGTGATTCGGGATATGATTATTTTGGCTTTGGAAGAAGAAGGTTACGAGGCTCTCGGTGTTAGTGATGGTCGCGTTGCCCTAGAATTACTGCAAAGTCAAGAATCTAATCACGGTGAGTCTCGTTTTGATTTGGTCGTTTTGGATTTAATGTTACCCCAAATCAACGGTCTTGATATCTGTCGTCTGTTGCGCTATCACGGCAATATTATCCCGATTTTAATTTTAAGTGCTAAGGCCAGCGAAACCGATCGAGTTTTGGGTTTAGAAGTAGGTGCCGATGATTATCTGACTAAACCCTTTAGTATGCGCGAATTAGTCGCTCGTTGTCGCGCTCTCATTCGTCGTCAAGGATTTACTTCCCTAGCTGCCGCTCCCGTGCGAAAATTCCGCGATGTTCTTCTCTATCCCCAGGAATGTCGGGTGACGGTGCGAGATGAAGAAATTAACCTTTCTCCTAAAGAATTCCGTCTCCTCGACCTATTTATGAGTTATCCGCGCCGAGTTTGGTCAAGAGAGCAATTAATTGAACAAATTTGGGGGCCAGATTTTTTAGGAGACACCAAAACCGTCGATGTTCACATTCGCTGGTTACGGGAAAAACTAGAAATCGATCCCAGTCAACCGGAATACCTGATTACTGTACGCGGTTTCGGTTATCGTTTTGGCTAGGTGAGCGATTATATTTTCAAGTTTAGCGATCGCCGCTCGCGCAGACAATGACTATTTTCGCTTTTATTTTGGGAGTAGTTTTAGGTTTGAGTATTTGTTACTGGCAAGTCTCACGCTTAAATAGAGAGTTAAAGCGAACCCTGAGCGCTCTCTCGGATTCGGCGGATTTGTCGGCTTCTTTTCCCGTTACCTCCCTGGTGCGTCGAGAATTACAGTTTCTCTCCCAAAGTCTGCAAGAGCGAGAAAAGAGCTTAGAAATTCAGAAATCCTTGCTAGAACGAGCGCCGATCGCCTATCTTCATGTCGATGCCGATAATCAACTGCTCTGGTGTAATCAACAGGCAATTACCCTCTTAAAACTCGATCGCTGGCAGCCAGATCAGGTACGTCTGCTGCTGGAATTAGTGCGCTCCTACGAATTAGATCAATTAATTCAAGAAACTCGCCAAAAACAGAGTCCACAGGTGCAAACTTGGACTTTTTACCCGACTAATTATCCTGTCACCCCCATTAGCGATCGCCAAGTGATTGCTCCTAAATCGATTGCCTTGAAGGGTTACGGTTATCCCTTGCCAGAAGGTGAAATCGCTGTATTTATCGAAAATAGACAGCCTTTAGTGGAATTATCGCAAAATCGCGAGCGAGCTTTCTCTGACTTAACTCACGAGTTACGCACTCCCTTAACCTCCATTTCTCTCCTTACCGAAGCTTTACAAAAACGCCTCCAAGCTCCCGAAAGACGCTGGTTAGAACAAATGGCGAAAGAAGTGGAGCGTTTGAGCCAATTAGTCTGCGATTGGCTAGAAATTAGTGAATTACAAGCGGATGCGGGGCGCTCTTTACAATACCAGATGATTAATCTAGAGGACCTCATCAGCGCCGCTTGGCAGACTGTCACCCCAATAGCCGCCCAAAAACAGATTAGCTTAGATTATTCCTCTCTGGCGGATTGGACGCTGGAAGTCGATCATTCTCGTCTGCTGCAAGTTTTCCTGAATCTCTTTGATAATGCCATTAAGTATAGTCCCGATCAGGGGAAAATTCGCCTAGAAATTCGGGAAATATTCGATACTATCGGGGAAAAATGGCTGAAAATTGACGTTATCGACAACGGGAAGGGATTTAATGAAGCGGATCTACCCTACGTTTTTGATCGCCTCTTTCGCGGTGATCCTTCCCGCACCCGTCAAAAACAAGGCACAAAGGATTATAGTACCGGTTTAGGTTTATCGATTGCCAAAGAGATTATTCAAGCCCATGGCGGTTCGATCGTCGCTCAAAATGATCCTAACACCGGCGGCGCTCGCCTACAAGTCACTCTCCCCCGTCAAAAAAAGGCAGTGGGGTGATGGGTGTGGGGTGTGGGGAGAAAAAAATCTGTCAAGTTCTCTAGACAACTGTACAAAATCGAAAATTTTCTTGTTATCACTGTAGAGAAAGAGTAGTTTTATGTTAAGCGAATCTGACCGTGAGCCTATCCAAAGAAACCAATCATCCCGATCGCACCTATTTCGCTCGTTCTCTCCAGCGATTGGAACAGGATGTGCTGAGAATGGGCACCTTGGTCGAAGAATCCTTTCGTCTTAGCCATCAATCCCTTTTTGCTAGGGATTTGGAAATGGCGAAAAAAATCGCCCCCCTTGACAAGGAAATCGATCGCTACTACCGTCAAATCGAGTTAGATTGTGCCACTCTCATGACTCTACAGGCTCCCGTAGCCCAAGATTTGCGGCTTTTAAGTGCTTTTATGCAATTAGTGCGCGATTTGGAACGTATCGGCGATTATGCCAAGGATTTGGCGGAAATAGCTCTCAAATTATTCGCCTATACTCCCCACGATTGTATGGGTGAGATCGAGGCTATGTCCCACCATGCCCAGTATATGTTAGCCACGAGCCTTGTTGCTCTGGCCGACCTCGATCAAGAAGCAGGTCCAAAGGTGAAAGAACTAGATAATACGGTCGATCGAGCCTATGATTATCTCTATCACACTCTCGCCCATCAAAGAGATATCAAGGGTGTGGTGGAACCAATCTTGCTGATGGCTTTACTCATCCGTCATCTGGAACGCATGGCCGATCACGCCACCAATATCGCCCAAAGGGTATCTTACATCGTTACCGGACAGAGAGGCTGAGGGTGTGGAAGTTCCTGAGATGATTTCTCTCGAACTCTGGCCCCCGCTTTTAGCGTTTACGACTCAGGGGGTTTACAATTTCACTTAACCCCTCCCCCAAGAGGGATAAACCCACCACCATCGTGGTCATTGCTAATCCGGGGAATAAAGTGGTCCACCAGATACCTGTAGATAAATCCGCCAAAGCTTCCTTGAGATCATGACCCCATTCAGGCACTTCTTCCGGTAATCCTAAGCCTAAAAAGCCTAAACCGCCTAAAACAAGGATCGCATCCGCCGCGTTGAGGGTAAAAAGAACTGGGACACTCTGGACGACATTAAAGAAAAGATATTTTGATAGTATCCGGCTAGGACTGGCACCGATCGCTCGCGCCGCTTCGATAAATAACTCATTTTTAACGCTGGCGGTTTGATTTCTGACCACGCGAAAATATTGGGGAATATAGGCAATGCTAACAGCGATCGCTACATTGACGATACCACGACCCAAAACGAAAGCCAGAGCCACCGATAATAATAACCCCGGCAAGGTGTAGAGGGTATCCATGAGAAAGAGGAGAACGCGATCGATCTTACCCCCCAAATAACCGCTAATTAACCCTAAAGGAACCCCGATGACTAAAGATAATCCTGTGGCCAAAAATACCACGGACAAGGCCGCTCGCGCCCCGAATAGGGTGCGGGAAAAGACATCATAACCGCGCACATTCGTCCCGAACCAATGGGCAGAACTGGGGGCTTGTAGGGGATAATTGCTTAAAATGTCGGTTGGATCCTGAATCAGTCCGATCGCTTGCAGAAGGGGCGAAAACAGGGCAATCAGGATAAAAATAATTGTCAATACCAACCCAACCCCTAGGAGTTTAGTGGTTAGGTTGGGTTTCAGAAAAGGATCGATCGGCAATTTAACAGGAGTCATCGACAAAATTTAGCCATTGCATAGAACGCTAATTGTACAAGAGCAGTGTTTTTTCAAACAGCCGGGGCCGAAACGACCATAAACCAGAGCAAGACTGCTAAAGCTAAAACAGTTAGTTTAATCAGGACATAAAGCAGTCCGTTGGGATAAAGGAGATCGTGAAACATATTACCTCCTTGGGAGAGTAGCGATTGTCCCTCTCTATCTTTGATCTTAAGTCTTTCTTTGTTCAGCTAACGCACAACTTAACAAAACGTGCGATTATAGGGGAAAAGATTTTTTTCACTAGCTATGGCACTACTGACCACGGGAAAACCATTTATTCGCGATCTGGAACAATACGGTGCTTTAGGGGTTTACGCACCCTTAGAAGGGGGTTACGAGGGACGCTATCAAAGACGTTTACGGGCCACCGGTTACAATGTCCTGCATATCACCGCTAGAGGTCTAGGGGATTTAAGTGCCTATCTTACCGGCATTCATGGAGTCCGTCCCCCCCATTTAGGTAAAAAAAATATTGGTCGGGAAGCAGCCGTCGGACCGGTTTATTTTATTCCTCCCATTGCTACCTATCAATTGGAAAATTTACCTCCCAAATCTAAAGGTTTAGTGATTTGGATTATTGAAAGTTTTGTTTTATCCTCGGAAGAAAAACAATACTTAATTAATCTTAGTCAACAGGAACCCCGGTTAAAATTTGTCCTCGAATTGGGTGGGGAAAGATATTTCCGTTGGCAACCTTTGAGCAAATCTTTAGTCGCTGCCTAAATTACCGAAATAACACGGTTATTGAAATATCTCCCCCTCAAACCCTCTCCCCGGAGAGGGAGACTTCATTTATTGAGAGTTTGTTGTTCCTTTCTCACCCTTTGGTAGCTATTCATTTAAGTAGGGAGGCACAATTCTTTGTAGGATGGGTTAGCGGTAGCGTAACCCATGCGGGAGTTGGGTTTCATGCTTCAACC
>NZ_JAPZQJ010000363.1:0-1553 GCF_027530405.1 Microcystis sp. LE19-41.2A
CCCACACCCCCACTCCCCCAATACCCACACCCCACACCCCACACCCCACACCCCACTTCCCCACTGCCCACTTCCCACTTCCCACTTCCCAATTCATAATTCATAATTTAACCTTTGACTGACCCCGGCAATAGCAGCCAAGAGAAACCAAACAATAGTATTAATCTTGACATCGGAGAGGGTGACATCGACGAGATTAAATAAAACACAAGCGCCAAAAGCTACCAGATAGGTAAAGATAATTAACTCCCCCCCGGCTTTTTGTTGTCGTAAAAAGATTAATAAACGCACCCCTTGGGCATAAATCCAACCCACCCAAACAGACAATAAAATTAAGCCAATAATTCCCGTTTCTGCCATTAACATCAAATATAAATTATGGGGATGACCTAACCATAATCCCTGACTTTTTTCGTAGAGAGGTGTAAAACTGCGTAATCCCCAACCGAATAGGGGTCTTTCTTGGGTCATTTCGAGAGTAAAACGCCATTGGGTTGCTCTGAGAGTCGCTAGAGGGCGATCAGGGAACATTTCATCGGATAATCGCGCCCAAATCGCCCTAGGAACCAAAAAACGCACACTATCCCTGAAAGGATTTGGTCCCCAAGAAGCGAGGGAAATCACCCCCCCCAAGAGGATAAAACCGGCGACTAAGGCATTCCAACCCAGATAAAGGGCGAAAATTAGGCCTCCTAAAAAGGCTAAGGCCCAAGCATTGCGAGAATTGCTTAAAAATAGCCCTACACCGTCGATCAATATGGTTAAAGTTAAAAACCCGACTTTGAGATTTAAAAGGGTATTTCTTTGTCTGTGCCACTGCCGCAAAGTTAGAATTAATAAACCGATCGCTAAAATCAGAGTTATTAATAAATAAGCCCCCAAAAGATTAGCATACATAAAAACCGAAGACATCCGCCCGCTCGGTTCACCCCCCGCCCCGTAGGGCCAGGTAAAAATCCCTTTTAATGCTTCCGGTTTTTGCCAACCGAGAAAAATTTGTCCCCATCCCATCACCACTACCCAAACCGACGGAATAACCATCACCCAAGCTAGTTGACGCAATTGAGAGGGTTTTTTAATTAATTGCCGAATATTGCTAAAAAAGAAGAAAAAAGGCAGGAAATTTCCTAAACCAATCCAAGCATCCCCCGGAGTTGGGGAAAGACTGGCACTAATCATTAACCAAAGAGTGACGATACCGAGACCTTGATTGAGACGTGACTGGATAATTGCCCGAAAATTGCCGGTAAAAACCCTAATTAACACGATAATAATGCCGATACCCGCTAACTCCGGCAGCATCATGGCAATAAAAACTGAAAAAAGTATTAAATTCCACTCCCACCCTTGACAAAAAATCTTTTTCATCGAAAATTTGGGTCTGAAACCCCGTCGTTCTACGACGGCTTTACTGTTAAATATTAGCACATTTACGAAATATATGCTAAAATGTGAGGTATGGAAAAAGCCTATTCGTTTCGATTTTACCCCACACCCGAACAAGAGTCGCTATTGCGGCGCACATTGGGCTGTGTAAGATTAGTTTACAATAA
>NZ_JAPZQJ010000145.1:0-5954 GCF_027530405.1 Microcystis sp. LE19-41.2A
AACCCTTATCCTGACTTGATTTCAGTTTTTTCTTTGTCAGTAAGGGTGTCAACAAGGAATATTACAAATTGTTAACCGAGTCTTGAAAGCCTTGTGCTACAAAGGTTTGAAATGTTAAGAAAGATGTGACTAAAGGACAGCGGGGGGAGCTGACAGTTTTTAACACCTAACTACTTAAGCGGCTCTTCTGGTTTCTGTGTGGAAACGAGGTCTATACTGATAGAATATCCGCAAAATAGCCCTAAAAGTCTTGCCCAATAATCATTTCACGACTCCATAAGCAAAAATTATCACACAAAGTCGAGAAGAGCCCTTAAGCTTGTTGGTAGTGAGGATCAATTGCGATTAATTTATTAACAGTTTGATAGAATTCCTGTTGATAAAATTCCCGTCGATTGCTGTCGAGATCATTAACTAATTGTTCTTGACAGTAGCGACGATATTCCATTAAACTAATTTTTTCCATAGCTATAATAGCATCTTTGATCTGTTCTTCTGGCTGCAAAATTTCCTGACTGGTATGTTCATTTAAGTGAAATAAAGAATTAAAATCACGGTTTTTGTCTGTGGTTATCATCAATAAATGATTCTGTAAAGCTGACATCAAATCTCTTGGTTTAGTAATTTGGGTTTCTAACTCTAGAATTACTTGCCATAACCAACGATAATCCGGGAGATTAAAAATTAAATCTTTTTCATCCAAAGATTCTAAAATTATTTCCCGATATTCAGGATAATGGAGATAGATTAATAATAATAACCATTCGGCTTTTTCCGAGCTATTTTTTTCGGATTTATCTAAAATATTTTTCCTCTTGATTGCCAGAGATTTTCCTTGAGGTTTATTAACCTGCTTTGAGAGATTTTTTAAAATATAAGGCAAACGAGTGGCATCTTTTTGAGCCAAAATTTCAGCACAATAATCTAGATAAAAAGTGCGTTGATTGCTATCGATTAACTTTTGCAGTAAACTCACCATACTATTGGCTACTTGTTGAAAATGTAGTCCCTGTTTTAAATCTTTATTAACCAACATTTGCGAGATTTGCCAATCAATCCAAAAAGGAGATTTTTCGATTAGTTCTCGATAACTATTCACCCCGTCAGCACGAGATTTAAGAAATTCATCGGCATCTTTACCATCGGGAAGATTGAGGATTTTTAGGTTAACTTGTCCCGAATAAACTAGGGAGTTAATTTCCTCGATCGCCCTTTGTGTCGCTTTAATTCCCGCTTGATCAGCATCAAAATTAAAGATTATTTGTTTATTTTCACTGTAGCGCAAAAGTAATTTAATTTGCTCTTGACTTAAAGCTGTTCCTAAACAGGCAACCACATTAGTAATACCAGTAGCATGGAGAGCGATTGCGTCAAAATAACCCTCGACAACTATCGCTAAATCTTGCTGAATAATTGCCTGTTTAGCTCGATCGAGAGCAAAGAGAGTTTTTCCCTTTTCAAATAGAGGAGTATCGGGAGAATTTAGATACTTTGGCTGCTCATTACCTAAAGTGCGACTACCAAAAGCGATCGCTCGTCCTTGACTATCAAAAATAGGAATCATTAAACGATCTCGAAATTGATCGTAATAACCACTACCATTTTGACGCGCTTTAATTAATCCCGCTTGTTCCACTAAAGCCACAGGATAGCGCTTTTGTTCCACTAAATAACGATAGAGAGTTTCCCAACCTTCCGGAGAATATCCCAGTTGAAAAGCTGCGATAGTTTCCGCGGTTAGTTGTCGTTGTACCTTGAGATAATCTAACGCTTTTTCCCCTTGAGGTTGACTAAGGGCGTGTTGATAAAAACTCACCGCCACGGCCATTATTTCGTATAATTGTTCCTTGAGGGATAATTTCTGTTCTAATTCCTGACGCTGTTCTACTGCCAGAGTTTTAATCGGGATTTGATACCTTCTAGCGAGATCGAAAACCACCTCACTAAAAGATTGTTTTCCCACTTCCATAAGAAATTTAATCCCGTTTCCCCCCGCACCACAGCCAAAACAGTAATACATTTGTTTGGCAGGACTAACCGTAAAACTGGGGGATTTTTCCTCGTGAAAAGGACATAAACCAACGTATTCCCGTCCCCTTTTTTTGAGGACGACTCTCTCGGAAATTAAATCCACAATATCAATTCTTTGTTTAACTTCTTCGATCGTGTCCGGATGTAGTCGCGGTGTATCCATAATCAGTTATCAGCAGTCAGGAGTCAGATGTGAGTTTTAAGTGAGCAGTATATATTAAGTGAGCAGTATTAAAGCTGATCACTGAAAAATCTCCCCAACACCTACCACCCCCACTAAGGCCCTTTTTGACTCCTGGAAATTCGCACCCATAAGTAATAAGAAAGGACTTGACTTTGGCGGCGGCTTGTGCTATGCTTTTCTGATAATGGGAATCCGTGCAAATTTTTACAAGTTCAAATATTCCCATTATGAATAAAATCTTTTAAAAATATTATCTCAAAATCTCCCGACAAAAGCCAGCAAAATTTCGCCCATAATTGTTAAGTTTTGTTAAAAATGCAGAGACCGGCAGGGAAAGAACTGATTACTGATCACTGATCACTGAAAAACTTCCCCACTGCGATGGCTGCATTTTGTCCTCCGAAACCGAAACTAAGACAGAGACAATTGTGCAGGGAAAAATTAACAGCCGATCTAGTTAAATTTAACTGAAAAGGCGACTCGCGCACACCGACACAGGGGGGAATTAGCTGATTTTTCAGGGCCATTAAACAAAAAGCCACGCCTAATGCCCCCGAAGCCCCTAAAGTGTGTCCTGTTGCCCCTTTTGTCGAGCTTACAGCCACTTGCGAGCCAAAAATGCTGGCGATCAGGTTTGCCTCCCGTTCATCGTTTAAACGCGTGCTAGTGCCGTGGGCATGAATGTAATTAATTTCATCTTTTCTTAATTGACTTCTGTGCAAACATAGTTCTACGGCTTTGCGGGCAACGCGATTATTCACCGCCGGGGCGCTGACATGATCGGCATCGCAGCTAAAACCATAGCCCAAAATTTGCCCGTAGATGGGGGCATTTCTGCTTAAAGCCAGTTCTTCGGATTCAAGGACGAAAATCGCCCCACCTTCCCCCAAAACCAAGCCTTCCCTAGCTCTATCAAAAGGATAACAGCCCGTTTTCGCCAAAGCTCCCATCTGTTCAAATCCCACCAAAGTTAAGGGAGTGATCGGGGTTTCGAGCGCCCCGGCTAAAACTCGATCGCATTCTCCCATAGTAATTAATTCTACAGCCTGTGCGAGCGACCAGATGCCCGTGGCACAGGCCGCCATGGGTGCTAACACTGGGGCGCCGGTTTCTATCAATCTAGCGGTCAATACCGAGGCGCGATCGGGTAAACTATCTAACCAGTTTTCTACTATTCCCGTCGCTGCCATCCGTTCCCATAAACCCTGACAACCGCGACTAGAACCGATAGTGACACCACAATCCTTTAAGGGAGGGGTTAATTGAGCGTCTTCAAGGGCAGCAATCAGGGCAATTTTGGTTAAATCCTCTAAAAATGCCGGTTTGTGACCGATTAAACCCAAGGGTAAAGCGGGTAAATCAGAAAAGGGTTGTTGCCTAGTTATACCAGTTTTGCCCTCTAGTAATCTTTGCCAACTCTGACTTAAATTTCCCAGAGAACTGATCAACCCAATTCCCGTCACCACAACATTCATTTATCAGTTATCAGGTATCAGTTATCAGTTATCAGGTATCAGTTATCAGTTATCAGCTATCAGCTATCAGCTATCAGTTATCAGCTATCAGTTATCAGCTATCGGAATATTAAATGATTGGGCGGGTGACGGCGAACATTAAATTATTGTCGCCCGGTCCCACCCTAACCGATCGCTATTTTTTCAGGTTTTCTGCACCGGAAACAACCTTGGCCGAGTCAATTTTATCCCCTTGTTTAATCGTATCGATCACTTCCATTCCCTCAGTTACATAACCAAAAACGGCATAATCACCATCGAGGAAATTGATATCCGACAGGGCAAAATAAAACTGAGAAGAAGCGGAATTAGGTTGTTGAGAACGGGCCATTGCGATTGCACCGCGTTTATGGGGTAAAGCGACGATGGGAGTGCGGGCCGTGGCCTGTTGACCGATTGCTTGCCCATAAATCGGCTCTTTTTCGTCTTTGAGGAGAATTTCCAGGGGAACATAACGGGATTGCTTGGTTTTCGGATCAACAAAACCACCAGTTCCGCGACCTTGGGGATCACCCCCTTGGGCGACAAAAGGCTGCGGTTCTGTAACCACGCGATGGAAAGTTAAACCATTATAAAAACCTCTCTCCACCAGATCCACAAAGTTACCAGCAGTAATTGGGGCCGCATTGCCATCAATTTCGATCGTTACCGGTTTACCTTTGATGATCATCTCGACCACGGCAGTTCCATCTAAGCGGGGTTTGTAATTATCCATAGAATTATCGGGGGTGGAGTTAGCTTCTGGGGAAGAACAGCCGAAAAGTGTCGTCGTTGTGATCAAAAAAAGACAAACTACAGACAGCCAGCCAGATTTTCTTATCTTCATCATTATTTTATAGCCAAAAAGATCGAAAAAAGGCCTACAATCCCTCTAGAGGAATTTCCAGAAAACGAGCGAGTTCCGCTCCTTGATTTTCCAATTCCGAGAGGGACATCGGATCGCCGACGCGAGTTAAAGGGATATCGCGACGCTGTTTAATCCGCAGGAATAGTTCCCGTTTCGGGTTGAGTCCTTCTCGCACTTCGGCCCGCACAGCTTGCACATCTTCGAGAGGCCAATCGAGATCAATGCGACGATTTTTGCCAGGGTAGCCCCAACGAAAGATTTTAACTTTGCCAGTTTCCTTGTTAAACTCGTTGTAACCACCTCCGACATTCCAGAGGAGAGATAACCAGAGATAGATGGCTAAAAGAGTCCCCGCAGTACCGTAAAAGAGGAGGGCGACTCCTTGGGGAATAAATTGTAAGGAACTGGTATCGCTAACGAGAAGTAGATTGACCTTCAAATAACTGGAAAGACCGGCGAGGAGAAACCCTAGACCGCCAATAGAGACGATTACAGCCCAAAAATAGTTACTAGGGCGACGCGCTCCCACTACTTCTTGCCGTAGGATCAGGCTATCTTTACTTGTTGTTTGCGCTTTCATGAATTCTTTTTAAGGTTGCCTAGAGTTATTTTACCAGCTTTTTTTCTCGCCACTTCCCCAACCCCGATCCAGGGTGTTGATTGGGAGCGGAATGCCGCCAAAATCACTCATACACTTTTTCTCTGATTAAGATCAAGGGTACTCTGTACCGGCGATTGCCTTCCAGAAAAGTTATCGAAAATTTAGTTGGTTAATGCTTCGATTTCTCTCATTGCTTGATCAATTCCTTCTTTAACTTTGCTCAATCCAGTTAAAAAGTATTGCCAATGACCGTGTTTGCCGTCGGTATTAATGGCATTACACCAGGGTTTAGCCGCTGCTTCCTTCACTTCCCTCAGTTCGTCCCATCCTTTAGTTTCTAAAATTAAATAGTTAGATTTAGCTGTCTTCAGACGGATAATAAAGTCTGGGAATAGTAAACCCTAAGCGTTCATTTTTAACAAAGGCTGCAGTGGCGGGATGATTGTCAATAATATAGGCGGCTGCCTGTTCCCATTGATCGGTATCAGCCACCACGTGGCAGGCGCTCGCTTTTCAAAAATATGCCAATTTGTCACTAAGACTTTACCCCGTCTCAGTTTGTCCATCAGGTGAGAAGGTACGAGGTCACGGGTGCGATACAAAGAAGCTTCGCCGTTGTCGGGGTTGAGTTCCTGTAACCCACATTCCGCACCCTAAGTGTCACAACGTCTCAAAAGAGGAAGATGCCTGAGTCAAAATACTTATCTAGAGGAGTGAGTTGGCGGCAAGCTGCCACCAACTAAGCCGAAAATTTCAGGGTTCCCCCGGTCATTCTCA
>NZ_JAPZQJ010000605.1:0-10306 GCF_027530405.1 Microcystis sp. LE19-41.2A
CAATAATGGGGAGTCAGTGGGAATTGATCTAGGGATTGCTACCTTTGCTACCCTCTCAACAGGAGAAAAGATAGACGCACCGAAACCGTTAAAGAAACGATTAAAACGACTAAGAAAAGCACAGAAAAACCTTTCTAGAAAACAGAAAGGAAGTAAACGACGGGAAAAAGCTAGGAAACGAGTAGCTAAAATCCACGCAAAGATTAAAGACACTCGTACTGATTTCTTGCATAAACTATCCACTAGAGTTGTTCGTGAAAATCAAACGATAATTTTAGAGGATTTAAACACATCGGGAATGGTTAAAAATCGCAAGTTATCCCGTGCTATATCAGATTTGGGATGGCGTTCTTTTCGAGATATGCTATCGGCAAAATCTGATAAATATGGGCGTGATTTTCGGATAATTTCCCGATGGGAGCCAACGTCTCAGCGATGTTCCTGTTGTGGGAATATCGGCGGTAAGAAAGCATTAAATATCCGTGAGTGGGAATGTCTTTTTTGTGGGACTTTCCATGATAGGGACGTGAACGCCGCAATTAATATCAAGGTCGCCGGTGGGCAATCGGAGACCTCAAAAAACGGACGCAGAGGAAGGTGTAAGACTTCTGTTAAAGAAGCAGCATCCCGTGAAGCGTCAACCCATCCAAAGATCGTTCAATTAAGTTTGTTTGATCTGTAGGGAATCGCCGTCCGTTTACGGCGGTGAGGATGTCAATGATCTTGTTTTACAAACAGTAGCAGAAGGATAGGGGAGAGTATTGTTCACTTTCGGGATCAGCCGAAACCCTTGTTTTTTGCGATCCCTTGCCCGTCACCATGAGTTAATAATAACTGCCAGATTTGCGATGATGGATGGCGGTTAAACCCTGGTGTAAAACCCTGCCTTTTTCTGCGATCACATAAAGCAGCCAATGATCACCGCACTCCATTCGTTGTTCTACCCGACATTCCAGATAAGCGAGCGCTTCGGCCAGAATCGGCCCACCGTTCTCAGCTTTAGTGGTTTCGATATTAGCAAAACGATCTTCTCCGGGGGAAAAAGGTTTAAGAAAATGCTTCATTAAAGCCAAATGTTGACCTTCTTGGAGGATATTAAGGACAAAAGGCGTACCGCTATAAAGCAGAGACTCGATCGCTCGTTCTTTCGCCACGGCAATAGTCAATCCGGGGGGGGTGAACGTCGCTTGCGACACCCAAGAGGCTAACATGGCGCCGCGCAATTCCCCCAATTCGCAGGTGACGATACAGAGAGAACCCACCAAACGGCCCAGGGCTTGCGATCGCCGATCGCTTTGGGATTGGTTAACATTAGTTTTCGGTTGTCTGCTTTTGCGAGCTTTTTTGACTGCTTGAGCGAAATCGGTTCCCGCTTCCTCACAGGTCTTTAAAATTGCCTCCGTGGGCTTAAATTTAACCCGAATTGGCTCAAAACCGAAGCGATAACCGCCATCCCGGAATTTACCTTCCAAAAGATCGATCGCTTCACCACTCCAACCGTAGGAGCCAAAAACCCCCACCAGCTTGCTTTTATCGCCATTTGCTAGGGTAATCCCCAAGGCGGTTTGGATGGGAGTCGGTGCGTGTCCCCCCAAAGTGGGGGAACCAAAGATAAAACCGACACTTTTTTCGATCGCCGTTTTGATCTCGTCTGGTTCAGCGAACTCGGCATTAATCGCCGTCACTGCTACTGCCGCTTTCGTGATTCCCATGGCGATCGCTTGAGCAAGGGTGGCGGTGTTGCCGTAGGCACTAGCATAAATCAGGGCGATTGTCAACTCTTGGGACTTTTGTACTGCTAACCATTGTTGATAGGAAAGGGTCAATTCGTGCATCCCGTAACGCACCAGAGGACCGTGACCAACGGCATAAAATAAGGGCGATTTAGCGGCTAATTTCTCCAAAGCGTTGCTAATTTGGCTGGCATAGGGAGCCATGAGACAATCGAAATAATAACGCCGATCTTCGTTATAAACGCTCCAACCCTCATCAAAAATTTGGTCGCCACAAACGTGCGCTCCGAATAATTTATCGGTGTAGAGAATATCGGTTTTGCTGTCGTAGGTACAGAGTTGATCGGGAAATCTGGGGTTAGGAGTGGGGATAAATTCTAATTGATGGTTTGCTCCTAAATTTAATATTTCTTCCCCCTTGATAACCAACAGATTTAATGCTTCGGTTTCAAGAATTTTTTTCAGGGAAATTGCCCCCGGATTAGAACAAACAAAAGTGACTTGAGGCGCGATTTCTAAAAGTGCCTTGAGGGTGACGGCACGATTGGGGTTAACGTGACCGAGAATAATATAATCAATAGTTTTCGGATCGATTCTTTTAGTTAAAGCCTCTAAAAATATGGACGAGAATGATTCCCCCGGGGGATCAAAAAGAGCGACCTTTTCACTTTTAATCAGATAACTATTGGCGGTGGTTCCCTTTTGTAATCCGTATTCGATCTCGAATTTTAACCGGTCCCAAGTGCGGGAACGAAAGACAAAAGTATCGGCGGCTATCGGTGCTACTTGTACATCTCTCGGTTTGACAATTGCATTATTCATAATCTTAGTTACCAGTTATCAGTTAAGTAGTCAATTAGTTAAGCGGCAACTTGAGGCTGTGATCATTTTTTACTAGGCAAGTTTGGCATCAAAGTCAACACTTGATTTTTGACTAAATACAGCCTTTTATCGCTAGGGACGAGTGGGGAAATTTATAGGTTATCTTGCCAGCCGGAAGGACATCAATATCTACAGTACACTATCTCTGGGAAGAAACCTAGCTTCTAGCAATTGGCTCGCGGGTAACAATACTCCTCTGGGGGGATTTACCAGTCTATTGAGAAATTCTAAAGGGAACGTGATCCCCAGAAGCGAGGTGCTAGTCTGAGGAAAACCCTGCTCTCTCCCTATCAGGCAAAGTTTTTATGAGCTATCAGCACTCGTCTTTTGACTGCACTAGCGCCAATTTTGAGAAAGCCGCTTTGACTCATTTTCGCGCTCTTGTGGCTTTTTTACCAGATAATTGCCGTGTTTACCGACAAACCTGGGAATTCTCTACGGTTCTCTGTCTCGATTTTCTAGCCTGTTTGCAGGGACTAGCAATCACCCGTCAAAATTTTTCCCATCTAGTTAATGTGACACAAGAACTGGGTTTAGGTCAAGCAATTATTTTGAAAGTAGGCAATAAAATCGTTGAGTGGCATCGTTTAAACTAAAATCTCAATTTTCGACCATCTCAACAGTCTAGAAAAAAATCGGCTCTCTCTGTTCTTTGTGTCTCTGTGGTTTATCTTTAACGCTTATAACTACCTCTTGCCTCTGGGTGCATCTCATTTTTGCACTCTCAAAAATTAATTATGCAAGAACTCTATAGTAGGGTTGATTCATGAATCAACCCTACCCAAACCCTAGAGCGCATTGGTTTTTCGGTGGGATGCTTACAGGCAGCTGCTGATATGTCTGTAATAATTTAAGGGTCACTGATAATTGCTGATTGTCGGTATTTCTGCAAATGTGAGAGGCACCCCTTGCCTCTTGTCTATCCTAACCAAGAAGTTAATTTTGTCCTATCTAGAACTGTTTAAGTTTAGAAAAAGCCCCGATAATTTGACCAAGGCTAATACCACCATCATTAGTGGGAACAGTTTGCTGCCAGTAGGGTTGAAATCCCGAAGCTTGTAGGCGATTAATTGTTCTTTCCGTCAGATAACGATTTTGAAAACAGCCTCCCGTCAGGAGAATTTTTTCTCTGCCTATTTTCTGAGCAATTTCTACAATAATCTCACTTAAACTATTATGAAATTTAGCGGCAATTATGCCGATTTGTACTTGTTTTTCTAAATCCTCAACAACTCCTAAAATTAGCTGATTCCAATCAATAACTATGGGTGAGTCAGCTGATAAAGAAAAATTATAATATTCCTCCGTTTTAATGCCCTCAAGGGCAAATTCTAACTGCATTGCTGCCTGTCCCTCAAAACTTAATTGATAACATAAACCTAGAATCGCCGCCACACCATCAAACAAACGCCCGACACTAGAAGTTAAAGGACAATTAATTTTTTTGGTTAACATTTGCCTAAAAATAGACCATTCCTGTTCACTAAAAGCTGATTTTATCCTATCAGTATTTTCCATAACTTCTAGTAATCCTAAAGCCACTCGTCTGGGTTCTTTAACCGCTTTTTCTCCTCCCGGTAATAGCCAGGGTTTAAAATGGGCGACTCGCTGCCAAGAATCGGCAGCAATATGGATAAACTCTCCCCCCCAAATTGTGCCGTCTAAACCGTATCCTGTTCCATCCCAAGCAACCCCTAAAACCGGAGGTCGTAGCTGATGTTCTGCCATGCAGGATAAAACGTGAGCGTAATGGTGTTGAATGGGAATAACGGGCAAATTTAAGCTATAAGCGTACTTGGTCGCTAGATATTCAGGATGAGCATCACAGGCAATAACTTCGGGTGCAAACTCGTATAATTTTTTTAAACTATCGAGGATATTTTCAAAATGATTGACGGCATTAACCGTATCTAAATCGCCGATATGTTGACTGATAAAAACTTGATTTTTTTGGTAGATAGCCACGGTATTTTTAAAATAACTTCCCACAGCCAAAATCGGGGGAAAATCTCCATCATTAACTTTAATGGGAAAGGGAGCATATCCCCGCGCTCGCCGCAAAATCATCGCTTTTCCCGCCATTTCCCTGATAATAGAGTCATCCACTGGTCGAACAATAGGACGATTATGAACTAGAAATAAATCGGCGATAGTTCCCAATTTTTCTAAAGCTTCTTTTTCCTCAATACAGATAGGTTCATCGGCTAGATTACCACTGGTTGCCACAATAGGAAAGCCTAATTCTGCTAATAAAAGATGGTGTAGGGGAGTATAGGGTAACATGACTCCTAGATAGGGATTACCCGGAGAAACGGCAGCAGAAAGATAATTTTTTCTTTGTTTGATCAGGACGATTGCCGCAGCAGGAGACTGCAATAATTGCGATTCTAAAGAAGATACATAACCGTGGTTTTTCACTAACTCAAGATTAGGATACATCACGGCAAAAGGCTTATCTGGTCGCTGTTTACGTTGTCGCAATTTTTGCACTGCTTCCGTATTTCTTGCATCGACAACTAGGTGAAATCCTCCTAATCCTTTGATCGCCATAATTTTTCCCTGTTCAATTGCTCTAGCAGTGGCGATTAAAGCTTGATCTTTTTCCGCTAATACAGAGCCTTGACTATCTAAAAGACTAATTTGGGGTCCGCAACGAGGACAGGCATTCGGTTGGGCATGAAAACGGCGATCCAGAGGGTTTTCGTATTCCCTTTGACATTCGGGACACTGATTAAAACCCCTCATAGTTGTGGCACTGCGATCATAGGGTAAACTCTCGATGATACTGTAGCGAGGACCGCAGTTAGTGCAGTTAGTAAAAGGATAGCGATAACGACGATTATTAGGGTCAAAAATATCGGCTAAACAATCGGGACAAGTGGCTAAATCTGGCAGAACAATTGTATTCTTTTCACCGCCGCTGCTAGGACGTATGCTAAAGTTTTGATAACCGACGGTATTTAACCATTGAGTCTCAATATTTTCAATTAGCGATTGAGGTGGTTTTTCTAAAGATAATCGAGTCAAAAAAGTTTCTAGTTTGTCTCGATTGCCCTCGACTTCAATAAAAACTCCCGCTGCTGTATTATTCACCCAACCCGTTAGGTTTAATTCCGTTGCTAATCGATAAACAAAAGGACGAAAACCGACTCCTTGTACTGCTCCGCGCACAATTAAAGCTAATCGCTGATCGGATTGATAATTTAACGGGGAAAACATCAAATTCATCCCTGATTACTTTTCCCGTTATACTAAACTTTCACTAATCACCCGACAGCATTCTTCCACACTGGCCCTTTTTTCCATAGCTATCACTAAAGCTTGATAGGCAGTCTGTTGTTTTTCTAAAAGAGTTTTTGCCTGTAATAAACTCCAGCGCTCTTTTTGGGCATAATTATTCTCGGAAACCCCCGCTAATTTTAAGGCCGATTGCAGATAAAATCGATCGCTTTCTCCCCCCTCCGCTTTACCATAAACTAAGGTTTCGGCAGCAATTCCCGCCATCCACACCGTAGAAATTCTCTCTAAAAAAGCGGGAAAATCGGTAAAGTTCTTGACTTTTTGCTCTAAATCTGCTAGTTCAAATTGAACACCGCCGACTCCCTCCTGGCCTTGACGAAAGGCTTCCCAAGCGGTCAAACTATAACTGGCGATCGGAATGCCTAAAATATAAGCGGTGAGAAAATGTCCGGCTTCGTGGTGAATAACTCTTTGACGGTGTTTACTAGGAGAAAGAGCATCCAGTAGTAAAGTCACGCCTCGGTTATTAAAGGTGAGAGTATCAACGGTAACTAATCCCAAGAGGCTAAAAGTAGCTAAAGCGGGGACAAAAGGCGAAATAGACAGCAAAGGGGTGACAAATACGGAAAGAGTGATCGAAAAAACGGTAATCGCGATCAGATTTAAAGCTGTCTGTTCCATAAAAATTAATAAAAATATACAAATGCTTAATACTATGTTACATTGCCTAGTTTTATTTTCCCCGAATTAACCAACCAATTACCCCACCCACAAAAGCAGTCACAATCGATATACCGATCTGTTTCCAGTTTTTTACCTCCCCAATTTTTTCGGCTAAATCGGGAATTTTTCCCACGGATGCCTCGATGAGTTGCACTCTTTCATTTAAACCGGTGATTTTTGCGTCTAAAGTCCTGATTTCTCCCTTAATTTCCGTCTGTCCTATCTCTAAGACCTGAATTTCTCTTTTGATCTCTCCGACGCTATTCTCGATCGCTTTTTGTCCACTCTCCAAAGAGGTTAAACGAGTTTCGATCGCTTTTTGTCCACTCTCCAGAGAAGTTAAACGAGTTTCGATCGCTTTTTGTCCATTGATAATCAGATTTTCTAACCTTTTTAGGTCATTTTCCGTAAAAGCCGTCATCAGCTAAACTCCTAATAGATTAATTTTTTCTCGTCTTGAGATTGAGTCGATCGTTGACTAATTTAATTATGGAGTCAAAATCAAGCTGTTACCCATTGATAGTTCTAGGTTCGACGCAGCAATAGGGATTTAGGGTGATAGGCAAATTTCCCCCACTTCCCCAATTCCCCACTTCCCCTTTACCATAAATAAACATTATTGTTTTACTGTATGGATAACTTTTATTGATGAATATCGATCGCACTATGCAAGAGGCAATAAGTATTTAGGGTGATAGGGAAATTTCCGCTAAATCCCCCACTTCCCCACTTCCCCACTTCCCCACTTCCCCACTTCCCCTTTACCATAAATAAACATTATTGTTTTCCTGTATGGATAATTTTTATTGATGAATATCGATCGCACTATGCAAGAGGCAATAGGGATTTAGGGTGATAGGGAAATTTCCGCTAAATCCCCCACTTACCCACTTACCCACTTCCCCACTTCCCCACTTACCCACTTCCCCACTTACCCACTTCCCCACTTACCCACTTCCCCACTTACCCACTTACCCACTTCCCACACTCCCTACTCCTGTCTCCTGTCTCCCGTCTCCTGTCTCCTGTCTTCTAAATTCTGCTGTATTGTTTCCCCTCATGAATATCGATCGCACTATCCAACTAGCTCATCAATTAGCGGACACTTCTGGAGAGATTATCCGGCGCTATTTTCGGCAGCCCCATCTAGAAACCGAGACAAAACTCGAGCAAGTTTCCTCAATAGTAACAATCGCCGATCAAGAAGCTGAGGAGGCGATGGTAGCGATTATTCGGCGAGAATTGCCTGAAGATGGCGTTATTAGGGAAGAAGGAGCTAATATTCCCTCCCAAAGTGGTCGTTATTGGGTATTAGATCCCATCGATGGCACATCCTCTTTTGTCAAAGGATTGCCGATTTTTGGAACTTTAATCGGCTTAGTGGCAGAAAATCAACCGATTTTAGGAATTGTCGATCAACCGATTTTAGGCGATCGCTGGTTAGGAGTGAAGGGAAAAGCGAGTCTTTATAATAACCAGATGATTGTTAATCCCTACCGTCAAGATCGGGAACTTGTCTTAAAAAATGCCTGTTTAGCCTCCACCACTCCCTTAATGTTTATCACAGAACGACAACAAGCGATCGCTCGTCAGCTGCAAAGCGTCTGTAAACGTACCGCTTTTGGGGGTGATTGCTATAACTATATGATGTTAGCCACCGGCTGCACTGCCATGCCGATGGTAATCCTAGAATCAGACCTGAAATACTACGATTTTTGTGCTTTAATCCCGATTATTGAAGGTGCGGGCGGAATAATTAGCGATTGGTCAGGTAATCCCCTACAAGCTGATTCTAGCGAAGTTTTAGCCGTCTCTAATTCCGGTTTATGGCAGCAGGTTTTAGAACAAATCAGCAGAGTGGGTTAGTGCGAATACTAAGATAATTAAGGCTGGCTGAATAAATCTAAAAACCTTGTTGGGTAAGACTTTTAGACTTTTTGTCAATCAAAAAGTACCAGTTATGGGAGTGATCGTGGGAAAATTACGGGACTTTTTCTCTGAAAATTAGGTAATTGACCAGATGGGAATCAGTAAAAACCTACACCCCACACCCCACACCCCACACCCCACACCCTGTCCCCACAAAAAACTTTTTCAGCAGACCCTAATTAATCAACAGCTAACCCACCCCCGCGGCAATTAAACGGTGGCTAATTGAGGTTGGGGACGTTTGCTGTTACGGATACCTTCGATCGCCGTCCCGTAATCGGGGGCATTAAATACCGCCGAACCTGCTACAATCGCATTTGCACCCGCTTCGAGAACTTGCCAAGTATTAGCCGGTTTTAAGCCGCCATCCACTTCAATCCAGGGATCCAAGCCTCTTTCATCGCACATTTGACGTAATTGACGGATTTTGGGGACAACTTCCGGGATAAAACTCTGGCCACCAAAACCTGGGTTAACGCTCATAATTAGGACTAAATCGCACAAATGCAGCACATATTCGATTAAATCTAGGGGAGTGGAGGGATTTAATACCACACCCGCTTGTTTACCGAGTTCGCGGATTTGGCAAAGAGTACGATGGAGGTGGGGAGAAGCATTATGTTCAGCGTGAACAGAAATAATGTCAGCACCCGCTTTCGCAAAGTCAGCCACATATTTTTCCGGTTCGACGATCATTAAATGCACATCTAAAGGTTTTTTCGTATAGGGACGAATAGCGGAGACAATCAGGGGTCCAATGGTGATATTCGGGACAAAACGACCATCCATCACATCAACGTGAATCCAATCGGCTCCTGCCTTATCCACAGCCTCGATATCGGCTCCTAATTTACTAAAATCCGCCGATAGGATCGAGGGAGAGACAACGATCGACTTCGAGCTTCCGTTTTGGGTCATGGCTAACTATAGAATTTCGTGTTTATATTTTCGTAACAATCTTATCAGCAATCAGTGATCAGTGATCACTAATCGGATTTGAGTTTTCAGTCGGGGTAATCCCAGAACATTTTGTATAAATTGTAACAGACAAAAATTTGTGATTGTTGTAGAGCAATAACCGCTACTGACAATCAAGCATTTCTACTCTAAAATAAAAGATATTGCCATCCCTGTTAGGGAATTTATTAGAAACTTGAGGTATATAAGTGTGACATAATCACAGTTTCGCATTTAACCTTCATAACCTGAAATATGAATATCATTGACGCTTTAAATCTCAAAAACCCCCAAGATTACCCCTCTAGAGAAGCCTATCAGCAAGACGTTGTCAAAGCGGTACAGGTATTGATGCGTCTAGGTATTATGGATAGTCCCTCGGCCGATTTAACCGGTTCCCTAGACTCTATCCTTGAGAAATTACAAGAGGATGAACTGGCTATCTACGGTAGAAAACGCAGTAAACAAGAAATTATCGCCGATTTAAAGCAAGTTAATAGTGAAATTGCCGAACTCGATCGAGAAATAGCTGACTTAGAATGGCAAATTGCGCTCAAAAAAGCTGAAATAGCCGTTAATGAGGTTTTTTATCTTGATTCTGTTTCGGTTTCTCCAAACTGAGCGCAATAATCATCCGCACTAATAAACTTCATCGTGAGTCCCAATTGACTCTAAAAGAATTGCCTGTTTCTGCTCATATTCAACGAATGGCTCTTCTGGTTTCTGTGTGGAAACGGGGTCTATACTGATAGTTTCTTCAGCAAAATACTCCTAAAAGTCTTTCCCAGTAAATATTTCACGATTCTATAAGCAAAAATTATCACACAAAGTCGAGAAGAGCC
>NZ_JAPZQJ010000430.1:0-48675 GCF_027530405.1 Microcystis sp. LE19-41.2A
AAGCGATCGTTCAAGCCTTTAGTCAGATTACATTGCGAGACATCCATCACTGGTTTACCCATTGTTGCTATTGCGATACCCCTTTTAAAGAGCCTACCTAGTCATCCATGCTGTACCTCATTCAACTGAAACCCGCTATAGCTCTCTCCTCCGCCGAAAATGAAGAAACTCCACGCCGGATAAAAAAGAGAGTTTTTCCATCTAACATAACTGGAAAGCCGTCAATTTTATTTTCCAGTTGTGTCGGATTTTGAGCTATTCCCAAAAGAGGAGAGGTGAGAGTCAGTAGTAAAACTACGATAAATATTACCAAAGTATGTCCAATTTTTTTCATCCATCTTCTAGTTCTAGATGGTTTACTTGGCATTAAAGATATTTGATTAATATCGAAAAATGGTACAGATTTCATAGGATTAAGTCAGATTTTTTTGGGTGTATTCGGGTAAGATTTAGGCATTACTGTCCTCGATGAGGTACAGATATACTAGGTTGAGACAGGAGTGGAAAAATTGCCAACACCAAAACTCTGTAAGGGTTGCCAATATTTAGGAAATTTAAGCGAGTTTTTCCTCAACATCTGTTAGTGATGGAAATGGGAACCAGATAATTTTGACTGATAATGAGACTGAGATTGAAAAAATGCGATCGCTGAATGAATATCCCGCAACAACAGATCCGCCATATCGCGACTAAATCCCTCCTTGATCACCACCCGCTGCACAGTTAAATCTTGGCGATTTTTGGGCATTGTATAGGCAGGAACTAACCAACCCCGCTCGCGCAATTTATCGGCTAAATCGAATAAACTATAATTAGTTTGATCGCTAATTGTCTCCTTTAATTTCCAAGCAAAAACTGGAATAGTGCTGCCATCGGTAATCAATTCAAACGGCCCCATCTTAGCGATTTCCCCCGATAAATACAAGGCCGTATCTCGACAGGCTTGATGAATTTGTCGATAACCCTCTTTGCCCAAGAGTAAAAAATTATAATATTGAGCGACTACTTGATTGCCGGGACGAGAAAAATTGAGAGCAAAATTAGGCAGATAACCGCCTAAATAATTACAATGAAAGATTAATTCTTCTGGCAATTCTTGCCGATCTCGCCAGATAATCCAACCGACACCGGGATAGACTAAACCGTATTTATGTCCAGGAGCATTAATCGATTTAACCCATTTGAGGCGAAAATCCCAGACTAAATCGGGATCAAGAAAAGGGGCAATAAAACCACCACTAGCACCATCGACGTGCAGGGGAACTTGCCAGCCGGTTTCTCTGTTCAATTTTTCTAGAACATCATTAATTTCTTGGACGGGTTCGTAACTACCATCAAAGGTACTACCCATAATGGCAATTACCCCGATCGTATTCTCATCAATTAGTTTAATTGCTTCCGTCGCCTCGAGGTGAAAACGATTCCCTTCCATCGGCACAAAACGCGGTTCTACCTCCCAATAACGACAGAATTTTTCCCAACAAACCTGCACATTAATGCCCATGACTAAATTAGGTTTATCGGTGGGTTTACCCTCTTTTTGTCGGCGATAGCGCCGCTGCCATTTTAAAGCCATGCCTCCCAACATCGCCGCTTCACTGGAACCAATGGTAGAACAACTGGTTGCCGCTGCGCCTTTGGGAGCATTCCAGAGTCTAGCGATCATATTCACACAACGCAATTCAATTTCGGCGGTTTGTGGGTATTCATCCTTGTCGATCATGTTTTTATCGAAGGTTTCCGCCATTAATTGTTTGGCTTCCAGTTCCATCCAAGGGTGACAAAAGTAGCCAAATTCAGGCGAGAATTACCATCAAGGGCGAGTTCATCCCAGATTAAATTATAGGCCACCGCCGGCGGCATTTCTCCCTCGGGAATCTCGTATTTAGGTACGGCGGAAGTCAGGGCGCGGGAAGCATAGGTGGGGGTAATTAGTGTCTCTTCTGGACCTAGGCGATCGAGATTAATTTTCTGATGAACCATAACTTCCTTAATAAAATATCTTTTTTGCTTAGAGTAAATTACCAATCATCCCAAAAATAATAGCAATAATCAAGACGGATAAAGAATAGGAAAGCATCCCGTAGGTTGCTACCAGCCGCCGCATTGCCGTACTATTAATACTTGTATCGGAGGTTTGATAACAAGCCGCCATACAAAAACCTTGATAGAGAAATTCCCTCCAATTAGGTCGATCGCAATCGGGAAAAACTAGGCCTTTACCATCATGATAGTAGCGTACTGCATATTCTTGGCTGTAGATCAATTGTATGGCTAACCAAGCACTAATAATACCCAAAAAACCACAGGCAAAATGAACGATGGCGTGTTCGGAAGCGATCAGATAAATTAATAGTCCGAAACTGCCGATCGTATAAAATAGGGATTCCAGAAATGCCCCCCGATGATTGGGAGATTTTAATAGTTCTAGCTGCCAGGGGGCAAGGCAAGAAATTCTGTAAGCTAGCCACATAATTGCCACTATCAAAGCGAAAAGAAAAGCTAAAACCAGTCGCAGAGTAATAGTCACCGGCAGCATTAAGACAATCAGAGCGACAATTATTTGACAGAGCCAGCGAATTTGAGTATAGCAGGGTTTTCTAGCGGTTTTTTTGACCATAGATCAAAGCAGAATTATCCCTAACTATTCTCTCATAAAAATCTGCGGGGTAAATTATGCGATCGCTGCTTGTAATTCCGGGCAACTGTACCAACTCCAAGGCCCGTCTAAAACTGGTTTGATATTCAGTTCTTCACGCCATTGATCTAAGGGTTTTTCTAATCCTTCTTCCCACTTGATCGGGAATAGAGGTTGGGCCTGGCGACCGATGGTAATTCCCCGAGAAATTAAATCGAATTTGTAACCGAGAGTTTTATTTAAATCGGCATCACTTTCTACCTCACTTAACAGAGTATCACTGGTAAAAAAAGTCATCAGTAAAGAGAGGATATCGATGAGGAGAAAAGTAGGATAACGAGTTTGAGCGACCGTGACAGAAATTACTCCCAATTCTCCAAGAGTATCTAAACTAAACCCGGTGAGAATGTGATGGATATCGTGGGTTTTATCAATGCGAAAACCAATATAGTCGGCATCGGAATCAAATTGCTCGCGTTGGGGATAAAATTGCGGATCATAGCCCAAAGTGTGCATAATTGTGCCGTAAGTCCAACCGAGAGAACCTTTCGGCATTTTTAACATTGCTTCGAGATCGTAGGGTTTGCCGATGTATCTTTCTTGCACTAATTGAGCGGAAGCTGGTTCTTGCAGAACTGCTTTTACACATAACTCCATCGGGCGACTATTGACCAATCGGCGCTCGATTTCCCAGACATTAGCCGTTTCTTGGCCAGCGCCGGCCGCTAGATCGACAAATTCCAGAAATCGATGCAAATTTTCGGGTGTGGCTAATTGATTGATGTATCTGTAACTCATGGAATTCTCCTCATCGGTAGATAAATTTACAGGCTGCTTAGAACAAGTGTATTAATAGCGCAGGGGGCCACCGTAACCACCGTATAAACCGACCCCGCGGGTACCGGCCCCCACCCCGTAAAAGCCAGGACCGACACCACCACCAACACCAATCCAATCGATAAATAGGGAAGTTGCCCCGCCGGTTTTAGGTAGAGTCCCTTCGATTAGCTTGTAGCTATAAATCAAGTCCTTGCCATCGATGACGGGATTGCTAATCTCGACGACAATTATGGTATTGTCTTGACGGCCAGGTTCATAGACCGAGAGGGTAGCATTGGGGGGATCGTTGGCAAAATTATCTTTTCCCGCCCTAGCTGTCCACTCATCCATGTAGGCTGCCATGGTCAGATTACCAGCAATCCGGTTTGGGCGATCGGAAAAGTATAATGTCTGTTTGTTGACATTCACCAGGCGAATTGTTTTTGCGACGGGATCTACCTTAAGATCTTCTGCCGTTTGCACGAACATTAACTGCACTTTTTCTTGAGCAGGAGTAGTCTGGGCTACAGAAATATTGGGCATCCCCCAGCTATTGATTGCCATGGCCGCTACTCCCAGAAAAAGTGTATAACGAAAACGCTTCAGGGATTTGGTCAATTGCTCAGAATTTCTCATGATTGCTCTCCTTAATACCCAGTTTAAATATACAACAGCTTATTTGATATTTCCAGTAATTTTCTTAGCTAACTATAGCGTTTCTGATTCACAAGAGGTACATTCCCGATCCTGAACAGCTTAATCAGCAAAGGTTTAAGTGTGCCGCATAGATGCGAGAACCGCTATATTTAGACTAATTAGTAATTGGCTATGATGGTAGTTTCGGAACGATCTGATCGACAAAAATATTAATCAAACCTGTCACCATAAATTGTACTCCGATCGCCGCTACAAATAGGCCCATAACTCGCTGAGTAATACTCAAGCCAATATCTCCTAAAAGTCTTTGTAACCATTGGCCAGCCGCGAGGATGAGAAAGACTAAAAAACTGACTAAAATTGTCATCAAAATCAGTTCAATGCCCGTACCACTACCTAGCCTTGATTCGGCTTCACTGGCATAAAGAATAACGTTAGCAATAACCCCAAGACCCACTAATAAAGGCATAGCCATAGGAATAACAATCTGCCGATAAACTGACTTAGCTTCGCTGAGATAATCCCCGCCTTGCTCATTAATTAAAAGCTCTTTTGTCCCTGCCCCAGAACCGTTAACAATGTTGATACCGATAATCAACAAAAGCACGCCACCAGCTAGGCGAAAAGAGTCTAAGGTGACGCCAAAGAATTTTAGCATTGCCGTTCCGATAAACATAAAAATCAATAACAAACACAAGACAGTTAACGAGACAAATAGAGCCACGAGTCGTTGTACTTCTTTACGTTCGCGAGCGGTGTAACTAATAAAAATCGGCAGCATTCCCAGAGGATTTAAGAGGGCGAATAAAGTGATGGCAAAGTTTCTCAAAAAAGACCATTCCATAGGACAAAGTTGCTAATTTAAGCTCAATTTTTTTGCTTTTAACCGAGGGATAGTCTAGATAAAGCTACCAGTATCGCAAGTCCCCTTTTCTACTGCCTGGCCATGATAATTTTCAGACGTTCCTCCGGGTCGATCAGGTGGTCATGATTGTCCGTACCCAGATCCAATTGAACCCAGCCGATCTTGCCGGTGAAACGACTGGTTTTCGAGGTATATTCCGCCGCCACGGGGGTACCAGATTCGTAGCCGATATCCGTGGTTTCGTCGGCGGAGAAAATAAAAGCCTGAGTTCGTTCTACCCGACCCGTACCCACTGGTTGACCGTCGTAGTAGAGGGTGACATTTCCCCCCCGTCCTAAACCACCACCATCGTAGGCAAACTCCATCCGTACCTGATGCTTGCCAGCCTGGATCGTCTCCGTCGCCTCGGTGACAAAACTTTCAATCCCCAGCACGTTATAGACGAACTTGGCTTTTCCATCGTGGCTATAGACACTCCAACCACCGAAGCGGCCGCCTTGGGCGATAATCACCCCGTCCGCGCCTTCCGGGGGAATTTCCAGTTCCGCCGTTACCGAGAAGGATTTATTTTTGATGTTGATGACGCTATTTTCAGACAAACGCCCCATCCCGGCAAAGAATAATTGCGAGTTTCCCCGCACGAGGGTAGGCCGGCCAGCGGTGGCGGGATCGACCCGTTCCACTTGGCGATCGTCTAGGGGCAGTACATTATATTTAACCGCCTCGATCAGAAATTGTCGCTGTAGTTCGTGCAGTTTCTCTGGCATTTCCTGGCAGAGATCCCGAGCTTGCGTCCAATCCGTACTGCCGTCGTATAGTTCCCAGATATCATCGTCGAAAGGAACCATCGTCTGTCCAGTCATCACCCACGGGGTGCGGTGCTTGGTAATCGCGCTCCAACCCTTGTAATAGATGCCCCGATTGCCAAACATCTCGAAATACTGCACATCATGACGTTCGGGGGCGGCTGCGTCGTTAAAGGTATAAACCATACTCGTACCCTCGTAGGGACTTTGTAGGACACCGTTAACCATCGTCGGTTCGGGAATGCCTACCACTTCCAACACCGTCGGGGCCACATCAATGACGTGACAGAATTGGTGACGAATCCCACCTTTTTCCTGGATGAGTTTGGGGTAACGAACAATCGTACCGTTGCGGGTGCCGCCCCAGTGGGAAGCGACCTGTTTCGTCCACTTATAGGGGCTACTCATCGCCCAGGCCCAACCGACCGCGTAGTGATTATAGGAATCGGGCGCACCGAAGTCATCTAGTTTCGAGAGGAGAAATTCCGGGGTTTCTAGACTCGCTAACCCGTTAAAGTTGGCCATCTCGTTAAACGCGCCCTGAAGCGTTCCCTCGGCGGAGGCACCGTTATCACCGACGATGACGTAAATTAGCGTATCGTCGAGGATTTCTAGCTTTTCTAAGGCTTGAATCACTCGTCCCACCTGATCATCGGTATGTTCCAGAAAGGCGGCGTACACCTCCATCTGGCGCTCTAATACCGGCTTCAGGCGCTCGTCCATGTCATCCCATGGGGGAATTTCGGCGTGACGGGGGGTGAGTTCGGCATTTTGGGGAATTACGCCCAGTTCTTTCTGTCGGGCAAAGGTGATCTCACGCTGGCGATCCCAACCGTGAGCGAATTGGCCTCGATACTTGTCGATCCACTCCTTCGGGACGTGGTGGGGGGCGTGGGTTGCGCCAGGGGCGAAGTAGGCAAAGAAAGGCTTATTGGGGGCGAGAGCTTTTTGTTGACTAATCCAAGCGATCGCTCGATCGGCCAGATCCTCGGTCAGGTGATAGCCTTCCTCCGGAGTTTTCGGCGGTTCGATCGGGGTCGTTCCCTCGTACAGTGCCGGCTCCCACTGGTTATTTTCGCCACCGATAAAGCCGTAGAAATACTCGAATCCACCCCCGCCAGAGGGCCAAGCGTCAAAGGGACCGATCGGGCTGGTTTGCCAAACCGGTACTTCGTGGCATTTACCGAACTGCGCCGTGGAATAGCCGTTTAGCTTCAGGGTTAAGGCAAGGGGGGCTTTGGTGTTGGGACGGACGGAACTCTGTCCAGGGGCGGAGGTGGCGGTTTCGGTGATGTTGCCCATGCCGACCGAGTGATGATTCCTTCCGGAGAGCAAAGCCGCACGACTGGGAGAACAGAGGGCAGTGGTATGAAAACGGGTGTATTTTAACCCAGCCGCCGCTAATCGCTCGAAAGTGGGCGTATTGCAGGGACCACCGAAGGCACTGGCGGCTCCAAAACCCACGTCATCGAGCAGCACGATCAGCACGTTGGGTGCGCCAGCCGGCGGTCGGATATCTCGAATCGGGGGATAGTGGGTGTCGGGATTCTTGGCGTCGTAGGTGGTTAGACCGAAGGGGGTCAAGTCGGGAATCGGTAGAATTTGGCGTTGGATCGGTTTGTCTTGGGTCATCTTGAGGGCTCCTTTTAACCTTTTAAATTTGCGATCGAGAGGTGAAAATCGGAAAAATCGGCTATTTCGTTGACAACGGCAATACATGATCGCATTTTTAAAGTTTAATCAATAAGATGACGGCGTTGCCGAAGGCACTGCGTTCTCGAAGAGCGGCGAAGCCTAGCAGACCACACTAATTTGATTTTCTGAGCCAATTGATTAAAAGATTTTTAATGCGTATTAGTCTTTCTGGTGAGATATTTCCTAAACGGGCATTGATTACAGATGATTCGACACTTGTTAATCGTCCTAGCCGAATTAAAGAAGCCACTTTAAGTCCAGTAGTAATATAGTCAGAATCTGAGGTATTAATAATTTCGTCAAATCCTAAAGTAGCTTGATGGAGACGAGAAGAAATTAAAGCAAGTAATAAATCACGATGGCGACTTGGTGAAATAGCAAAAATAATTAAAGCTGGACGTAGTTTTCCTGATTGCAAGTCTGCTTGAGGAAAACGAATTAGAACAATATCACCTGGTTTCATAGTTGATAAATTTCTTGAGCATCTGCTAGGGAATATTCAATTTCATCTTCTTCTTTAAAAAATTGCTCTAATGCAAATTTTTGCCAGTCTTCATCTTGCCAATTAGTATATTCTGAAATGTTGTTTGGCTCAGGGGAAATTAATCGGGTAAAGTTGGCAATTTTTTCAACAATGTGATCGGGTAATCGGTTAATCTGTTGGTGAAGTTCTTCACGAATTGTAGCCGACATAAGTAGGGAGGCACAATTATTTGTAGGGCTCTTCGGTTTGTGTTATGCAATGGATGGGGGTTATAAGGGATGGAACCCTTATAGAGAAAGGCATTTAGCGATTTTTGTCAATTGTTTTTTATCTAGAGCGAACTAATCAATTAAGTCTCTTGCCAGATAAGGATTTAGTCGATTTATGCCCCCCTATCGAACCATACCAAGTAACGAAGAACCCATAAACTTAGAGTTTTTAAGCAGGAGAGTACGGATGATGACACCTAGTACGAAAAGAGAAACTATACCAAAACCTAACACAGTAATTCACAAGAGGATTCAAGGCATTACTGAGGCAATTCTGAGCCTTGCTGATGCAAAACTAGCGCTAAGTGTTGGCGAGGAAGCAGGAAACAACACAAATTCCGCAAATATGACAACAGCTGGATTAGCAGATATCGCCAATGCTATTAACAATTTGCAGCTATCTGTGAAAGTACCTGCTCCAAACATTTCCATCAATATCTCTGTCTACATACTCCTCATTAACCTCAATATCTTTATCTGGTGGTGGCTGTGTCGCAATAAACGAGACAGGATGGGTTGTTTGATGAACAATATGCGGCAATCGAAATTATGGGATCAAGCAATGAAGGGATACAGTGGAAAAAATGAACTTGAAAAGCGATTTACATCTATCTTTGAAACGCCTGTAGAGTCTATCGGTTTAAGCTCCGAATCTTTAGGTGAACCAACTCTACAAGAAAAAGAGGAAGGCGAACAAAAATGGATGGATTTTGCTTCAACGATCCAGGATTTGTGTATGGAACTGTTGGGTTCTTTTGCGGTTGAATCCCCTGAAGCCAGACAACAAGCCGCTCCCCCAGCACCACCACGGCCAGAATCATTTCCTACTTCTTTAGAGGAGCAACTGACAGAGGAAAACCTAGCGCCAGCCCTGCCCTTACTTCACGAACTCAGTCAAGTTGAAGCCAGCTTGACACAAGAGTATCTGGACGTTGCCAATTTAGATCACCTAGAAAAACAACTGCAAGCCCTGCAAACCAAATTAGCCGAACATAAAGATTTGTTCAATCAAGAACTGGCGAGGAGTGCCTCAGAACCCTTGCGGGACAATAAGCCCGCCCTGCGCTACCAACGCCTGATCCAACTCCAGAAATTGCGGCTTTTGATCCTTCAACACTTTGTCTCGAAATAATTAAAGCACTTCAAGGACTGCAACCATGACCTACAACACCACAGAAACCATTCAACGCTTGTGGGCAACCTTTTTGAGAGATCAATTAGGAGCGATGCCCCCGGAAGAGCGCCAACAGTACGAACAGCAACTGGAAGACCGTTTCGGTGAACTACTCAAGGGGGCTGCCGACGGTTCCAGTAGTCCCGATAGTTTCCTCGATTTAATTGGATTTGGACCCAAAGGACCGGTTCCCTTCGAGAACGTTTCCTATCCCTATATCCAGCCGGATTTCGATGATTCCGTCGTTCCTAGTCAACTGCACGCCGCCGCCGAACTGTACTATATTTACCAACACGAACGGATGAAAGTTTTTCAAGTCATCCAAGTGCTGCAGCGTCTGTTTAGAGAGGGACGGATGCGGATTCAACGGGGACCGGGGGCGCGAGGTCTATATTTACTTGACAAATGGAAACCTTTGCGCTACACGATCCGCGATCGGATGATGGCCTATCGTCGCGCCTTTAACTACGGCAATGCCCAACCAGCTTCGGGGGCGATCATTAACCGCAATTTTCATCGGCAATTAGTCGGGTTTATGGTAGCCGTTGCCCAATATTTCCGGGATTTATTGATCGGGGAAGTAATTCGCGGCGGCACTCTCATTGAACAGCGACCCTTTGGCAGTATCGGCACGGTTCAACGCATCGGCTTAGATCTGCGCTATGCTCTCGATCGCTCCACCTACGGTAACATTTTGGCCCTGACGATGGAAACGGGACATTATCTCAATACGGTTCTCAACCTTTTGGATGCAGCCGATATCAAAAAAGCCTTCGATGCTAATACCAAATGGGATGTGATCGAAATCGTCTCCAATCGCTATCTGGGGGGTATTGCCGAACCTTCCCAACGGGCAAAAATGGCGGAAAGCGGTCGTCGGATTCTGCAATTTGTCGCCGATAACGACTTTAAAACCGCCCTCGACCCGATTTTATTCCAATCGGAACTCAGACCCATGGGCCCCCATTCGGAAGCTTGGTTGGCTGCCTATCGCATGACTCCCGAAGGCCGGGCCTTTCCGGGGGTAACTCCGGCGCTACGCAGTGTTATCGGTTCGGAGTCTGCTGGGGTGTAACGCTATTATTTTAGAGGTGTCCCGATGAGTGCCACTCTTTTGCCCGATTTCTCCATTAACCTCAATCAACGCCGTTGGTCTTGTGTCCTCGATCCCAACCTAGCCTTATCGGATTATGGTCTGCTCCTGGTCAAACAATTAGGACGATTTCTCGAATTATGGATAGCGCGAGAATTTTGGCATCTAATTGATAATAGCGATGTTTTCGATCGCTGGCGGCCTTGGCTAGAAGCGTCCCCAGAGAAGGGCAATTCCCCACCCCTTCTTACTCCGGAACTTTCTTCTCAAACCCGTCGCACTTTGCGGGAATGGGAAAGACTGCGACTAGAGACGGATTTAGGAAATCATTATCTATTTTGGATCGGCGATGGGCTTGGTGAATCCCTTTTGCCCAAAGAAACCGACAGCAGTTTAGTCAGTCGTTGGGAATGGTTAGCCCGCAGTTTGGATAGACAAATTCACACTGATCTGCTCGGCTATGCTTTCCGAGATGCGATCGCTTTGAGTGCCGCCTTGGGGTCGGCCTTTATCCTAACCCATCGCTCCCCGGAAGATCGGGCCCGCAACTTACCCCCAGTAATCTGTTCTACCTTGGAGAGTTGGGGCATCAACTGTCAGGAAATTGACCAACAAGATGCGATCGCTGCTTTGGAACGGGAACAATTACGCCAGTTATTCATCCAGTCTGGAGTCTCCAAATTGCTCTGGATGGGATTCCACCCAGTGGTTCTGCATTTAGTAGTTCCGGAAGCAATCAGGATCGATCCTCCTCCCAGTTGGTCCGAAGATATTTCTGCGAGCGAATTGGAATTAGAAGACTGGTCAGAAACTAGGGGAGAAAAAATTGATTTTTGGCAGGGTGCAAGGGGATTTTGGTATGAGATTTAACGTTGAAAAACCTTCCTTTTATTTTTCCAACTGACTTCTTACCCAATTCCGAAATGCTTTTACTAACTCTAGGTAATCTGTCTGGCCAGCTTGTTGTAAAAATATAGCAATTTCTAAGATGGGTAAATTAGGAAAAAACTGACTTGTTGGGGAGGTGATATAAGTGCCATTTTGTAATTGTTGGATAACCAGAGATTCCCCATTATAAACCCAAACCTCTGCCACGCCTAGATCTGCATAAACCTGAAGGCGATTTTGAGAACTGCTGGTGACATCAATTTCTATGACTAAATCTGGTGCAGGGTCTTCATTGAAGTCCAGTCGCTTTTTCCCCCGAACCGCCTCAATATTATCAATGTAAAAGCATTCATCCGGTTCTGCACCACTCAATTTAGGGCGTTTAAAGGTGGTAGAACCAAGGGGATAAATCGGGACTGCTGATTCTTCCGCTAGGGTTTCGACAAAGCGACCGATGAGGGTTTTACTAAATTCGTGTTCTGGGGAAGGAGCCATGATTTCTAAATTGCCACGATTGTAGGTCAGCCGCAGACGGCGATCGCTCATTTCTTCTAGCAGCGTTTCGTAGGTTTCCCAGCTAATCCCGGACAGGTGAATTATTTCAGCCGGTGGTGCGAGCAGTGTTGCAGTCATAGATTCAAGCAAAAATCCCATGCTTCCATTTTAGAATACTGATAACTGATATATGAATAATTCACGACCAGATAGTGCCAATTCTCTGCGTATTAACCAACCAGACTTAGTAATGGTGGCCGTTGCCGGTCAAATTGCCCATCCGGTCGGTCAGGCTAATCCCTATCGCATCGGTCATGATGGCATACCCCGAATCCTTCCGGCCACTGGGGGAATTGTCCTCAATCAACGGGTTGGCGATCGCTGTGTGGGTTTAATGGGGGATCATATTGAGCCGGGGGTGGCTCTCCATAATAATAGTCGGGAAATTATCGGCAGTCGTCGCGGCCCGAATCTTGCCCTGATTACCTATGCTTGTTTGGGCAATCGCGCTAGGGTGATTACTGGACCTGCCACGGGTCAATCGGGTCTGGTGACGGGAAAACATGGCGGAGTGGACCATGTTTTGGTAGATTTTCCCCCTGCGGTTTTGCGTCGCCTACGGATCGGCGATCGAGTGCAAATCTATAGTTATGGTTTGGGGTTAAAATTATTAGACTATCCGGATCTGCGTTTATTTAACTGTTCCCCCGATTTTCTGCGACGTTGGGGTTTAATTCCTGGCGACCGCACTTTACAAGTACCCGTGACTCATTTTGTCCCTGCTGCTGCTATGGGTTCGGGATTAGGCAAAAATACGGTCTGGCGTGGTGATTATGATATCCAGCTATTCGATCCGCAACTTCGCCGCCGCTATCGTCTTGATACTCTTCGATTTGGCGATTTGGTTGCCATTGGCTCGGCGGATACCCGTCACGGTCCTAGTTACCGTCAAGGTCGGATTACTTTCGGGATTATCGTCCATGGCGATAGTACGGTCAGTGGTCATGGTCCTGGGGTTATGCCTTTACTAACGGGTTCCTGCCAACGTTTACAACCTCTCTACGATAGCAGGGCTAATTTTGCCGCTCTGTTTAATTTGCGATCGCTACCCCCCGCCCAAGTCTATTCTCCTCTGGTCAATTTTTCTGGTATTACCCCTCGGTCTGGGGAAGTTTCTGTTAGTCGCACTTAATTTTTTATGGTTGAGCTAGAAACTCAATTATTGTTAAGTTTTTCTAATTTATTGGCAAGTTTTTCTGGAAAATTTTACAATGATCGAGCTTCGTCTTGGTTAAAAACTCGATTTTTCCTAATCTATATTCCCAAATTAAATGTTAAGATTAGCCCAATTATTGGCAGAAATATATTACTGTAATCTTGACAAGACCGTCTTGCACCTACTTTTATTGATTGTTTCCTATTTTTCAGATAGACGAAGCTTTTATTTAGCCAGAAAACAAGTTAGGAGAGAAAAGACAATGAATAACCAGCATCAGCAAAATCTTGGCTCTTTGTTCACCGATGTGTCCTATCAAGTAGTTTCAGAAATTTATAAGCACGATCATCACTACTATATCATCCATCTAAAGGAAGATCAGGAAAAAAATTATTTAAAAGAATTAAAAAAATCTTTTGTTGAGGTGGATCAATTTGAAGTCAACGGTCAATATTTTATTATTCTCGATGTATCCGGTCAAATTAAATCTTCTGCCCAAGAAATCGCCCAACTTCTCTCGGAAAGAGAACTACAAATTGCCACCCTAGTGGCCTTGGGACAGGCTAATAAACAGATAGCCCATCGCTTACATATTAGTGAATGGACTGTTGCCAGCTATTTACGGCGAATTTTTGCCAAATTAGGGGTAGATAGTCGTGCTGCTATGGTCTATCGTTGTGCCGCTCTCATTCAACTGTTGCAATCAGATTTCGATGTTCAGGAATTAGCAACTATTTGATTAGCTAGGGCTTGCTGAGTAAATCTAAAAACCTTGTTGGATAAGGTTTTTAGACTTTTTTGACCTCAAAAAGTGCCGAACTTTGGAGTGATTGGGGGGAAAATTCCTGGACTTTTTTCCTGAAAATTAGGTAATTGACCACCTGAAAATGAGTAAAACCCCACACCCCACACCCCACACCCCACACCCTGCCACCGGGAAAAACTTTTTCAGCAGACCCTACTTAATTAAGCAGTTACTACTTGGGAAGCTAACCGTTTAAAGGTCAATCTTTCATCGGCCACATCGACAAAAATCGTGTCTCCCCCTTTGAATTCGCCGCGCAGAATTGCCTTAGCGATCGGAGTTTCCACATATCTTTGTACTGCCCGTTTTAAGGGTCGCGCACCGTACACTGGATCGTGACCAATTTCTGCTAGATAATCGAGAGCAATATCGGCAAGTTTCAGGGCTAATTTTTGTTCCATCAAGCGATCGCTGAGATTGGCTGTCTGTAGTTTGACAATCGATCGCAGTTGCGCTTTTTGTAAACTATGGAAAATGATCGTTTCATCGATACGATTGAGGAATTCGGGACGGAAACTATTCCGCATTGCTTCCATCACCCGGGCCTGCATTTCCTCGTAACGAGACTCATCACCAGCCACGTCTAAAATGTATTGAGAACCGATATTACTGGTCATAATAATGATGGTATTTTTGAAATCAACCAGATGACCTTGAGAGTCGGTTAAGCGCCCATCGTCAAGGATTTGTAACATAACGTTAAAAACGTCGGGATGGGCTTTTTCAATCTCATCAAAGAGGATGACAGAGTAGGGACGACGCCGGATTGCCTCGGTTAATTGTCCTCCTTCATCGTAGCCGACGTATCCCGGAGGCGCACCCATGAGACGGGAAACGCTGTGTTTTTCCATGTATTCCGACATATCGATGCGAACTAGAGCCTCTTCCGTGTCAAAGAGATTGCGCGCTAAAGCTTTCGCCAATTCTGTCTTACCAACACCCGTCGGACCGAGGAAAATAAAGCTGGCCGTGGGACGGTTGGGATCCGATAAACCGGCGCGGGAACGTTGAATCGCTTCGGCCACGGCTGTGACCGCTTCCTCTTGACCGATGACACTTTCGTGTAATTCGTCTTCCAGATTGAGGAGTTTTTCTTTTTCCGATTCGATTAATTTATTGAGAGGAATTCCCGTCCATTTCGAGATAATTTCGGCGATATCCGATTCGAGAACTTCTTCCCTTAATAAACTTTTACCGGTGGTTTGTTTGTCGGCTAATTGAGTTTCTAGGGCGGACATTTGCCGCTGCAGATCAGTTAATTTTCCGAACTTTAATTCGGCGGCGCGATTATAATCATAATCTCGTTCGGCCTGTTGAATTTCTAGATTAACTTGTTCGATCGCTTCTTTAACCCCACGAACTTTATCGATAATCTCTTTTTCCCCTTGCCATTGGGCATTTAATCCCGATTGTTCTTCCTTGAGGTTAGCCAGTTCTTTTTCTAACTTTTCTAACCGTTCTCGCGAAGCTGGATCGTATTCCCGTTGTAGGGAAAGTTTTTCCATTTCTAGCTGAAGAATTTTGCGATCAATTTCATCGAGTTCTTCCGGTTTAGAGGTGATTTCCATCTTCAATTTGGCCGCCGCTTCATCAACTAAATCAATGGCCTTATCGGGCAAAA
The DNA here is from genome assembly GCF_027530405.1 of Microcystis sp. LE19-41.2A. NCBI lineage: Bacteria > Bacillati > Cyanobacteriota > Cyanophyceae > Chroococcales > Microcystaceae > Microcystis > Microcystis sp. LE19-41.2A. Next base: position 15,526 of record NZ_JAPZQJ010000430.1, read on the forward strand.
AGCGATCGCTAATATAACGATTAGAAAGCAGTGCCGCCGCTACTAAAGCATTATCGGCAATTTTTACCCCATGATGCACCTCATAACGTTCTTTAAGACCGCGAAGAATTGAAATAGTATCGACCACATTTGGTTCATCTACTAAAACCTCTTGGAAGCGTCTTTCTAACGCCGCATCTTTTTCGATATATTTGCGGTATTCATCGAGGGTAGTGGCCCCGATACAACGCAATTCACCCCGGGCTAACATTGGTTTTAATAAATTGCCCGCATCCATTGCCCCTTGAGTGGCTCCCGCACCGACAACGGTGTGAATTTCGTCAATAAACATGATGATATTGCCTTGGGAATCGGTGACTTCCTTGAGGACAGCTTTTAATCTTTCCTCAAATTCTCCGCGATATTTTGCTCCCGCAATTAAGCCACCTAAATCGAGAGAAATGAGAGTCCGATCTAACAGAGATTCTGGCACATCGCGGTTAATAATCCGCTGGGCTAATCCTTCGACAATGGCTGTTTTTCCTACTCCCGGTTCCCCGATTAAAACTGGGTTATTTTTAGTCCGACGCGAGAGGATCTGAATGGTGCGACGGATTTCGTCATCCCGTCCAATTACGGGGTCTAATTTACCTTCCCGTGCCAATTGGGTGAGATCCCGTCCGTATTTTTCTAGGGCCTCGTATTTGCCTTCTGGATTCTGATCGGTCACTTTTTGACTACCTCTGACTTGTTGAATAATTTCTTTGAGTTTGTTTTCCGTAAGTCCGAATTCTTGAAAAATATTTTTACCGAAGCGATCATCTTTAGCGTAACCTAAAATTAAATGCTCGATCGAGATAAAGTCATCTCCAAATTCTCGACGATAATTTTCCGCTCGATCGAGTAAACTATCTAAACTACGACCTAAATAAATCGAGTCGCCGGGGTTAGAGATTTTCGGTTGACGACGGATAAAGTCATCGGTGCGATCCCGCAAACGGGCTAGACTAATATTAGCTTTACTAAAGACACTGCCCGCTAATCCCTCCTGTTCAAGAAGGGCTTTCATTAGATGTTCGCTTTCGATTTGTTGCTGGCTGTTCTGTTTGGCAATGTCCGGCGTTTTGACGATTGCCTCCCAAGCTTTTTCCGTAAATTGTTGTGGATTGGTTGGCTGCATTTTCTATAAGAGATTACTTTTATACCCTTGAGACTATTCTAGATTGACCGGTTTGTTGGCTTCTAGGGGCTTACCGTACCTAGTTCAGGGGGATTTCCCCTCAATGGTGCGATTTAAGCCGCTAAAGTTTATAAGCTGTCAGGGATTTAAACTGCGTCTTGGAAATTTTAGTACAAATGCTCGGATTCTCAACCAAGCTAAAATCTTAAGTAGCTGGTTATAATTAAATTAAAAATGAATTTTAGGTTCGATCCCCCCTGCCCCCCTTGATAAGGGGGGTGCTGATAGGCGGGGGGATCCCCCCTGCCCCCCTTGATAAGGGGGGTGTCTAATAATTTTTAACACCTACCTACTTAATTATTAAAGATGTTCACTGATAACTGATTACTGATAACTGATAACTGATTAATTCCCCCCTAAAATACTATCTAAGCGATTAAAGATTTAACTTTACTGATGATACCAACTGGGTCAATACCTTGGTGGGGGAACTGTTCCCATAAACCGCCACAACCTTCGTGGTGAGTACCGATATAGGCGTATTTAGGAGTTAAACCGCGTTCGAGTAACCAAGAACCATAACGGCTACCTAAACCCGTGCGACGGTTAAATGCTTCTACCACTAAAACAAAGGGAGAATTACCAACTTTAGCGATAATTTCTTCATCCACCCCATTGAGAGTCGGTTTATTAATTAAACCCACGTCGATCCCTTCTTGTTTTAAGCGTTCCACTGCATCTAAAGCGCGGTATAAACCATCGCCAAAGCTGATGATATAACCGGCAGTGCCTTCTCGAATTACTTCATCTTTTCCGGGGACAAAGGTGTAACCATCGCCAAAGAAATTATGGCCGTTAGTATCAAGAATATTGGGAGTTTTAGAACGAGTCGAGAAGATAAAACGTAAACCGGGTTGATGGAAAGTTGCCTCGACACAAGCGGTCATTTGTGCCGCATCGGCCGGAAAATAAAGACGGGTTTCGTAACCGTCATCGAGTCCATTATCGGCAAAGAAATTATTCAAACCAAAGTGACAGGTATTATCCGCCATATCATCGATACCGGAATGGGAAAAATGACATAAAAGATTAGAATAATTCAAACGGGCCATGGTGATTTCAGAAATACACATTTCTAGAAAAGCGGCAAAGGTGGCGAAAATTCCCTGTTTACCTTTTTCCATCCCAAAACCAGCAGCCGCCGAAAGATTGCCCCGTTCCATAATACCGGAAGGAATAAACACTTCGGGATGTTTATCGTGGATAATTTTTAGACCGCAGGAACCCTCTAAATCGCTATCTACTACTAATACCTTAGCCTTGCGTTCTTCCTCGCTCATTTTGCCTAAAAGACTGACTACTGCTTCGCCGAAAACGTTGCGGTTAGAACCCCATTTATCCCCAGAACCGAGGAATTTATAGTCATTAGAAGGCTTCTTAATACTGTTGAGATATTCCACGGCGGCACTGTGTCCTTTTGCCTCTAAATATTTCAAAGCCAAGGGGACAGAAATCACATCATGACCGTGGTTAGAACCTTCTAAACCTTCAATTCCAGGACACATGGGACGTTTATTAATAATCGCAATCGGGCCAGGAGTATTAATTGCTTCACATATATTGCGATACAAACTATCGATATCTTCCCCATCTCCCACTAACACTTTTAGTCCATGGCCGGTGAGAGTTTTAGCCACATCATAACCGGGTAAATATTTGGAAGGATTACCGGCAATCGTCACATCATTATCATCAATAATTAGCTTAACATTGATGTGTTGAGCTACGGCTAAACGGGCAGCTTCTGCGTCATTGCCTTCCTGTTGAGAACCATCGGAACCTAAACAAAAAACGGTTTTTCCGGGGTTAGCTAAAGCGACACCGTTAACGTAGGGCCACATATGTCCTAAACGGCCAGAACTAAATTTGACGCCTGGGGTTAATCCTAATTCCGGGTGTCCGGGGAGTTTAGAATTGGCCTCGCGGTAGTGCATTAATTGTTCTGCAGGTAAAGAACCTTCTAACGCAGACATGAGATATTGAGTACCGACGCGGTGTCCCGCTTCATCGAAGAAGATTGGTACAAATTGACTAGGTTGACTGCGGAAAAGAGCATCGAGAATCACCACTTCCGGGACGGTATCGTAGGGGCCGCCGGTGTGACCACCCACACCCCGGGCCGCACCCGTGGCAGTAAAAAAGATGATAGCATCGCGACAAAGTTGGATATTGGCTTTTAGGGCGCTTCTTTGGTCGTCGGTGAGGGTGGGGTTACTGGGGTCGAGACTGATGGGTTTATAGGCGCTCAAATCGATGGGAAAGGTTGTCATCGTAGATTTTCCTTAATGTAGAGAAATAACTATAGTCAGGGAAATCATAGCCTAGAATGTCACCCGATCGATTGATTGAATAATTTCTTATCATTGATGTAGTCCCTAATACAAAAGTTTTACCCCTGCTGGGATAGCGTCCACGGTGCGGGACGGGGGAAATCTTAAAAAAGATACGGGAAAAAAAGCTGTTCTTGAGGGCAATGGTTCAGAATGGCAGCTAAGACCAAGTAAAAAGGATAACCTTTGACTGTATAGCGTTTCTCACAGGGATGAAGTATGACCTGATTCTCGGTTGATATTACTGCAACCTCTAGCCCAAAAATCAGCGCATAATTAGCAAAAACTAGATTTTTTAAGGTAAAAACTATGTGTTTAGGCATACCGGGACAAATTACGGCAATTATTGATGAAAACCATCATCTCGCTCTCGTCGATGTGGGGGGTGTAAAAAGAGAAGTAAATATTACTTGTATTGTTGATGAAGACCATCCTGCTAATACTTGTGTAGGGGATTGGGTATTAGTTCATGTGGGTTTTGCCATGAATCGAATCGATGAAGATGAGGCGCAAGAAACCTTAAATTTATTAACACAATTAGCAGAATTAGAGGCAGAATTTAATCATAATTAATGTTCTTAAAGTAGTCACCCATAAATTAATGCTGTTGTCTATCTCTAAGAAATGTAAATTACGGCAATTATTACTGACTACCGACAGCTAAAAATGATAATTAAAGGATATAAACTATGAAATACGTTGATGAATTTCGTGATCCAGTTAAAGCGGCAGGATTAATTCAACAAATTGAACAATTATCGATAAGAATCTCTGAAAAGCGGGAAAAAGTTACTAAAATTATGGAGGTTTGTGGAGGTCATACCCACTCAATTTTTAGATACGGTATCGAGGCAATACTTCCGGAAACTATCGAATTAATTCATGGTCCTGGATGTCCCGTTTGTGTGATGCCGCGAGGTCGTTTAGATGATGCCATTTTTCTCGCACAACAACCGAACGTAATTCTGACAACTTTTGGCGATACTATGCGTGTCCCCGGTTCCCATTTGAGTCTGCTGCAAGCACGAGCAAAAGGTGATGATATTCGCATGGTTTATTCTCCTCGCGATGCCTTAAAAATTGCCAGAGAAAATCTCGATAAAGAAGTAATATTTTTAGCATTAGGGTTTGAAACAACCGTTCCTAGTACCGCTTTAACTGTTTTAGAAGCGCAAAGAGATGGTGTCACTAATTTTAGTTTATTTTCTAATCATGTGGTGATTATTCCCGCTCTGAAAGCCTTGTTAGATAACCCAGATTTACAGTTAGACGGTTTTGTTGGTCCCGGTCATGTTAGCATGGTAATTGGCACAGAACCCTATCAAGTTATTGCCCAAGAATATCATAAACCTGTGGTAGTTTCTGGGTTTGAACCCTTGGATATTCTCCAATCAATTTGGATGGTATTAAAACAATTAGATGAGCAGAGATGTGAGATCGAAAATCAGTACGATCGAGTGGTACAAAATCAAGGAAATAGAGTCGCTTTATCGGCAATCAAGCAAGTTTTTGAACTGCGAGATCAGTTTGAATGGCGAGGTTTAGGAGAAATTGCTCAAGGAGGGTTAAAACTGCGAGATGAGTACAGTAATTTTGATGCGGAGAAAAAATTTACCCTACCCAATCAGCGTGTTAAAGATCACAAAGCTTGTCAGTGTGGCGAAATTCTTAAAGGTGTTTTAAAACCCTGGGAATGTAAAGTATTTGGTACTGCTTGTACTCCCGAACATCCCATCGGTACTTGTATGGTTTCTAGTGAAGGTGCTTGTGCCGCTTATTATAAGTATGGTAGAAATTAGTAAATTTTTTTACTGATTAAGGTTCCTTTCCGGTGAGGAAACGCTAGAATTATCACCAGAAGAAATTAACAATCTCTCGGTGATAAAAAAGATGAAGATCAAAAATAATCTGGGTTTATTTGGCTTAACTACCTCTGTGCTGCTAATTATCGCTTCGGAAATCGTTCTTGCTTCCCAAGAACAAACCCTAGAACTGCAACCAAGTCAACCCCCCAGCGCCGATTTTTTCAAACCCGTCACCAATCTAATTAAAGATTTAAACCATCAGGGAGTAACTATCACCGATCCCAATGATCCCATGGCGGTGCGCTACCGAGTCAATTCCCCCTGTCCTGGTTGTTCGGTTTATCTAGGCACGGGAGTTGCCAATCCTCGCACCCAGACTAATAATAATGGCATGGGAATCAATTTTGGTCTTGGTTTCACCATGCCTTTTTCACCCTAAATACCGATGACATATTTACGCCATTCGTGATTGTGATTCCCCCTGGTGTGCTTTAATAGCTCAAAGTGGAGACTGCTGTAGGGACGACGTGGCTGGGCGCGTAGGGACATATTGGCCTCTTTTGGTGTACGATTGCCCTTATGCACATTACAACGCACACAAGCCGCCACTAAATTCTCCCAGGTATCACCCCCTCCGCGAGAACGGGGAATCACATGATCGATGGTTAATTGTTCACCTCGGTAGAGACAGTATTGACAGGTGTGATGATCTCGTTCGAGAATATTACGACGGGTTAAAGGAATTTCCTTGTAGGGAACACGGACGTATTGCCTAAGACGGATAACAGAAGGCAAGGGTAAGTCACGACAAACCACTTTTCCGTTATGTTCTAGGGATTCAGCTTTTCCTTTCAACAATAAAACGATCGCGCGCCGCCAACTGGTAATATTTAGCGGTTCGTAGGAGGCATTCAACACGAGAACCTTGCTCATAGGTGTCTGGAGATCGCTTGAATTTACCCCGCATGGTAACACAGATAACTGGGATTGGAACCTATTACACTAAATCCGTTGAGTATAGATCTGGTAGGGTGCGTGTTTGCGGCGATAATTTCTGATGAAAAACTAAAATTAATAATCCGCGCCCCACGCACCAACCTTATCATCAAATTGGTGCGTTACGCTTTGGCTAATCCACCCTACTGGACTGTTTCAGCTAATTTGGTGTATTAGAAAAATGCTATAAATTCTATAATCTAAGACTTTAAGCCGAAATCTATTGCCCTATTTTAGCTGAAACAGTCCACTACGATTGATGTTTTTGTTTGAGCGCGATCGTTTATAATCAAAATATCATTATTTTGGAGTCAAAGAAAAATGCGTAAACAGACCATTCAATATACATCTTCTTTAGATGCTTTGATTGCCGTTGCCAAGCGGCTTAGCGTCTATGAAAACCAACATAAAATGGATTCCGAAGATTTTTATAACGAATACAATCAGGGAATATTGTCAGATGATATAGCGGTTCTCGCATCTGTGCGGCACACTTAAACCTTTGCTGATTAAGCTGTTCAGGATCGGGAATGTACCTCTTGTGAATCAGAAACGCTATATAATCTTTATAGAATGGGCAAACGATTATCGTCATTACCTTGCTTTGCGTCAAGAATTAGAACAAATATTAAATCATGCTGCTTAAACTTTTATCTGATTACCTCAATCAAGTGCGATCGCCGATCTGGTAGGGTGCGTTCCCTGAAACCTTTGCGACTGCGACATGATTTGATATTCGGGAACGCACCACCCTTAAGGTTATGGTTTCGGTTGGTTACGGTGTTGGGGGTTTGGGAAGGAGAATTTAGATTAAAATAGATAACAGATAATTAGCAAAGTCTGCTCATAATGCCGAATATTATCTGGTCGGATTACTTACAATATCGAGCCAAACTGAGAGGATTTGAACTTGCCAAAATAGAAGAGATTCTCAAATACTCTGGAGAAAGGTACTACGATAATGAAACGGGTCGTCTTATTGCCGTAGGCAAGCATGATAATAGTTTAGTAATTATTCCTTATGAATACGATGATAATTTTATAACTCCTGTCACCATTCATGCGACAACACGCCAACAAATTCGATTTCGCCTAACAACTGGGAGATATACTATCCATGAGCAAACCTAAAATGAGATACTTTGAACAAGAAGACATTCTTCATTTAACTATTTCTGATGAACCAGAAGCTAACAGTGTAGAAATTAATCCAAATATTACGGCTGAACTTAATGATTTAGGAGAATTAATTGGCCTAGAGATTACTAATGCTAGTTCTTTTATCCGAGATTCAATTTTAGAGTCAACCCAAGGAAAAATATTAAATTTGTCCCCCCAATGACTTATTGAGTGCGATGCCGAAGGCACTGCCTAGCAGTACGCCGATCTTGTAGGGTGTGTTAGACGGCGATAATTTCTGATAAAAAACTCAAATTAACAATCCGCACCCCACGCACTAACTTTATTATTAAATTGGTGCGTTACGCTATCGAAAAGCTCACTCTACGAGTTAGTGCGCTCGCCTGTGGCTGGGGTTGAGGGTTGAATAGAGCAAATTATAAATAAAGCAAAATCGATGAGAACCATTCCCTTAACTTTAGAACAGCTTATTTAAGCAGTACAACAATTGTCGCCTGAAGAACGAATTGCGATCGCCTGATCGGGTAGAGAACAGGGACGTATTGCCTAAGACGGATAACAGAAGGTAGGGGTAAGTCACGACTCCCTGATCACTAATTTTTGATAAGCTAAGAGACAGTAGTGCGAAACGTTTAGGCATGAAATAGGGAACCAAATGCCCGAAATAACCGCCTAGTAAGGTCTTCAGTCCCCTGACTGCATCTAACAGGTCAACCCAGACCAGCCTTATAACTGTTTATATGTCCCGACGTTTAGTATCAATACGATACCAAACTAGGCAAAGGGACTCAAGGTCAATACACTTTGTAACAATTATTCACAAATTGTTACAAAGGTGAGAGTAACGGCGATAGCCACCCCCAGATTCAGAAGTCACAATTCTGGGACTGAAGCGGGGAACGGAAGGCTCCGAGGTGTAACCTAACACCAGAATCGAGACCACTGCCAACCATCCATGATTAGGTGTGAACCGAATGTCCGACCTGAACCATCGTAATTAGCTAGTAGTGAAATAGGTTGACACACTGCGTTCAAAAGAACAAGGGGAAAAGTAAGGAATTTACTAACTCACTTACACAGACCTTTAAAAGTACCCCGATGGATAGGACAAATCTAAAGATGGAATGCCCATATAAACGGAACGTGATAAGCCCTTTCAGGCTCTGAGTATCGGTCGAAATACCCAGTAGTGACAAGTGTAAGCGCAAGCCTTCAAGGGTGTGAGATGTAACCAAAAGCCAACGCCTGACGGTAATAGTCAGGATATGCTAACAGGTTACGGTTTGATTGTAAGGATAGAGTCTAGTAGGAGTCTATATGACGAAATCGAGAGAAGGTAAAGGGTTCGGGAAACCGAAAACCACTAAGACTACGAATGTATGGAAAGCTATCAACTGGGGTAAAATCCAAAGATATGTTTTCAAGCTCCAAAAGAGAATATACCAAGCGGCTAAATCGGGACAGAATGCAAAGGTTAGAAGGTTGCAACGTCTATTGGTGAAATCATACTATGCCCGTCTATTAGCAGTTCGCAAAGTAACCCAAGATAATCAAGGAAAGAAAACAGCAGGAGTCGATGGAGTGATAGCAATATCCCCAGAGCAAAGGCTAAATCTAACCGAAGAAATCAAGGGAACACTTAAAGCAAAACCGTTAAGAAGAGTATGGATTCCTAAACCAGGCAGGGATGAAAAACGTCCACTAGGAATACCAACCATCAAAGACAGAGCTAGACAAGCGTTGATTAAATCGGCACTCGAACCAGAATGGGAGTCAAAAATGGAAGAAACCAGCTACGGTTTTCGACCCGGAAGGTCTTCCCATGATGCAATCGCCAGAATATTTACAACCATCAATAAAAGTAGCTACTTCGTATTAGATGCTGATATTGCCAAGTGTTTTGACCGAATTAATCACAACTTCCTACTGTCAAAGATTCATTGTCCAAGCTCCCTAAAGAAAGACATTAAACAATGGCTCAAAGCAGGAGTCTTGGATAACGGCGTATTTGAAGAAACAGAAACAGGGACACCACAAGGAGGGGTAATAAGTCCACTACTTGCTAACATCGCACTGGATGGAATGGCAAGATTAATCGAAACACTATTCCCCAAAAAGGGTAGTAAAACTCAAGCTGTTCTAATAAGATACGCCGATGATTTTGTAGTAATTTCACCATCACTCGAAATCATTGAACAGTGCCAAACTGCCATTTCTGAATGGTTAAAACCGATAGGACTAGAACTCAAACCAGAAAAAACCAGAGTGTGTCATACACTCAACCCCATTGAGTACAATGGGAAAACAGAAGAACCCGGTTTTGATTTTCTAGGATTCAATATCAGACAATATCCAACAGGAAAGTACAAATCTGGGAAAACAGGAGGGAGAGGAAGCCAATTAATTGGTCACAAAACCCACATCAAACCCAACCAAAAAGCAGTTAAAGCCCACACAGAAGCGATTAAAGGTGTAATCAAAAAACACAAAACAGCACCTCAATCAGCCCTGATTAGTCACTTAAACCCAATCATTAGAGGTTGGGCTAACTACTACTCAGGAGTAGTATCTATGGATACCTTCAATAAACTAGACAATACAATCTGGTTAATGTTAAGGGCATGGACAGTATCAAGATGCGGTAAAGCGAACCACGAAAAGCTGAGAAACTACTTTAGACCGGGTACAGTTAAACTCAGCAATGGGAAAGAAAGACACGAATCTTGGTTATTTCAAACCAAAGATGGTCTCTATCTATGGAAACATAATTGGACACCAAATGTCAGACATACCCTAGTACGCCCCGAAACTTCACCTTACGACGGAAATTGGACCTACTGGGCAACCAGAAGAGGACAAGCAATCGACACACCGACAAGAGTAGCCAAACTACTTAAGAAGCAACAAGGCAAGTGTAGCCGATGTGGGCAGTATTTCACCCCATCGGATTTAATTGAAGTTGACCACATTCACCCTCTCAGCTTAGGCGGAAAGGATGAATATAAGAACCTTCAATTACTACACCGCCACTGTCACGATGATAAATCGGCATCTGATGGAAGCCTAAAATCATCTGGTTTGACAATTTCAGAAGTCAAACTAGATAATACAAGGTTAACCAAAGGAAGTCAAGCTGTATCCTTAACAAGGGAACAGTCAAACTAGGAGCCGTGTGAGGTGAAAGTCTCATGCACGGTTCTGAATGGGAGGGGAGGTCGGTGACGACCTTCTCGACCCCTAATATTATAATTTCGTCGTCAATCCTATGATTTTGCCAGGTAGTACCGTTCGAGTCACCAATCCCGATGATACCTACTATAAATTTGAAGGTTTAGCCCAGCGTTTAAGCGATGGGAAAGTGGCCGTTCTTTTTGAGGGGGGCAACTGGGATAAGTTAGTTGCCTTTAATCTCTCGGAATTAGAAGAAGTAATTATTGCCCCGGCTAAAGGCAAAAAATAACCATGCGTCCACCCTTACCGCAATTGGCCACGGATAACCGCCATCCCGATCATATCGCCGAAGTTATCGAGACGACGACGACCGAGTTTTTAGCGCAATGTTTGGAACCAGAGGAGTTAAACTTTCCTTTTATGCCCGCTTTTGGTAGTTGGGTAAAAGCCTACGATGAAGAAACGGGTAATAAGATTTTTGGGATTGTCACCTTTGCCACCACTGCACCCATCGATTCGGTACATCGCGCTAGAGCTTTGGGGTTATCTTTGGCTGAATTGCGGGAACAACAGCCGCAGATTTTCGCTATGTTAAAAACGGAATTTCGGGCAACTATTGTCGGTTTTGAAACCCTGCCTGGACAATTTAATGGCAATGGTGCCGGGCGAGGTTATATCTATCAATATATTCCTCCCCGGCCTCCACAAATTCATCAGGCAGTTTATCAATGTGAGTCGTTAGAAGTGGTTTATTTTAGTGAACAATTAGACTTTTTACGAATTTTATTACAGGTCAAGAATACTCCCGTGGAAGCTTTGGCAGCTGCTTCTATCCGTCAGATGTATCAATTGCGTCAAGCCGATCGACAATGGTTAGTGAATGTGGGCAGACAGTTAAGTGTTTTACTTAAGGATGATTATGATCGCTTGCGTTATATTCTCAGTCAAATTCATATTAGTCCTTAGATGATGGCGTTGTCAGATCAGAAGAGGAAAGATGCAATGCTCCGGTGCTGATTCGGAGCATCTTTCCATTTGACAAAGCCGATTGTAGGGCTAATTCATGAATTAGCCCTACGCCGATTGTAGGGCTAATTCCACTGCTAAATCGAGCGACTCTTGTTCCCCACTTAAGCCCAACTATCGGCACTATTCGTTCATTAAACACTAATTGTCAAGATGCCATGTAATCTTTCCTATCAAAGTAATTTCAGTTCCGGTGCTGATTCGGAGCATCTTTCAATTTGACAACGCCAGGTTTTTAGATTCATTCAGCCCGCCCTATCTAGGGATTGCCACCACCCACAGCGATGCCAGTACCATAAATCTGAGCATTTGTCAAGTTAATTCTCTCCATCGATGCACCTGTCACATCGGCATCATAAATCACGGCACTGGTGAAATTGACTCCATCGAGATCAGCTTGATTGAAACTGGCATTAGTCAGAAAAGCTGCGGTCAAATTTGCGCCTTCTAGGTTAGCATCCGTCAAATCCGCGCCCTCTAAGTTAGCTTCCTCTAGATTAGCTCCTTGTAAATTCGCTTTTCTCAAATCAGCACCGATTAGATGCGCCCCTCTTAAATCAGCACCGCGGAGATCACAGCCCGGACATTCCCGCGTATTCAATAACTGTTGTACCTGTTGAGGATTTTCCGCACCGACGGGGTTAATCAGCAGTAAGGAGGCTAGGGAACCTAGGGCAATCATTAAAGTCCTTTTCATCGTTTTCGCCTCCTCTTTCGTTTTCTTCTCTACTTTTAGGATAGGAAAAAAGCTGCTAACCAACTTCCCCCGATCGGGCTAATTCTCCTGTTATCTCACTTTTACTTGCTTTTGCTAGTCGATCTCTCCTTTCATGACTGTTGCGATCGCTGCTCGGGCATTTTCCTTAAATTCCTTGACATCGACGCGACTTAATAACCAAACTGCCAGGATCATTCCCAATGCTTGCACGAGGAAAACTAAGCCATAGGCTAAAACCGGACTAGAAAAGACAACTTTACCGATATTTAAAATCGTACCCCCTAAAACCGTGGCCAATCCCCGTGCGATCGCTTGTGATAATCCCCAAGCGCCGATAAAAGTTCCTGCGGTTTCGGCGGCGGTTAAATCTAACATTAAACTGGTAGCTCCGGCGGTAATCATTCCCGAAGCTAAACCGAAAAAGAGCAAGCTTGATTTTAATAAACTTTGGTTAGCAGAAAAGCCGGCAAAAATCAAGAGAATAAAACAAATTGTTGCAAAAATACAGCCATATTTAGTGGTTTTTTGTTTACCGATGCGGGGAATGAGCATAAATCCCGTGGCAGCAATACCAAAAAGGGTTCCGGTTCCCCAAAAAGCGTTCAATTGGGTGGTTTGGGCGATACACATCCCAAAAACCTCGCCGCCAAAGGGTTCCATAATTGCATCCTGCATAAATAAACTCAAAGTCATCATCAGCAGAAAGGTGAAAAATAAACCGGTTTGCCGACTAGCGGTGAGAACTTGTAGGGCATCTTTAAAGGTAATTTGATCCTCTCTTTGCACAAGAGTGGACCGGCTACTAAAACGAGAATATTTTTTTTCTACGCCAAAAGTCGCTAAAATACAGAGAACGAAAACGATAGCGGGCATAATCGCGAACACGGGGTTAATACTCGCCTGTAGCTGCGGAATATTGGCTATAGGGGCTGATTGAGTCGGATCATAGGTCAAAATATTTGTACCGCAGATATTGGGAGTATCCAGCAAACGAGAACTAACGATCGCCCCGACGACGATTCCCACCATCAGCATTGACCAAACTATAGCAACTAATTGCGATCGATTATCTTCATCGGACACATCCACCAAGAGGGCAGCAAAAGGGGTAGAACTGGCGCTTAAAGCGAGTCCGTAGAGGGCGAAAATTAAGGCCAAGAGGGCAATCCAGGCGTAGGAAATGGTATTCCATCCCGAAGTTTGAATACTAAGTCCCAATTGCCAGACTACCTGCAAAGCAACAAAAGCTAAAGCGGTAAAAACTGCCGCTCCAATCCAGACATAACCGCTGCGATGATGACCAAAAATAGTTTTACCGTCGGATCTTTGCCCAAACCAGATGCGTGCTGGACTAACAAACTGGTGCATAGCGATCGCAGCTGCGGCAAGAAAGGGTAAAACTTTTAACTCATCGATCATAATCCGATTGAGAACCCCCAAAGTCAGCAGGGACATAATACCTAGTCCCATCTGAAAGAGTCCTAAGCGAAACATGGTGAAAAGTCCCAGTTTTGGCAGGGGTTTTGGGGATGAGTGAGTAGAATTGGAGATATCGCTGGTAGCCATGGTTAAATCAATACAAAAAAAGCCAGTATTTAAAAATTTAACGCAGGACGAGCAGACATCTTCTGGGGATTTAAGTTTCTGTGTCCAATAACCAAGTGGTCAGATCTGTCAAGCTGGTAAAATCGAGCAGCGCTTCTCCTAAAGTTTCTAATTGTTCTAGGGATAGTTCTTGGATTTGTTGGCTTAAAGTTGAGGATATTTCACCTAAACGACGGTTAAGTAGTTGTAGAATCAAAGAAACCGCTTCTGATTGTCTTCCTTTTTCTTGGATGTCCTGATCAATGACTGATTCGCCCATAATTTCTTCTCTTAATAAGCTTCTGATGATTTCCTTACTTAATACTAACCCCGCCAGAATTGCTGTAGCGGCGGCTAAATTGCTTTTTTCAGTTCTACCCTTGATATTAAGTAGGTGGGTGGAATTAAATATAAGATGAACGTAGGTTGGGTTGAAGCATGAAACCCAACGCCCGATTATGTTACGCTACCGCTAACCCATCCTACAAATAATTGTGCCTCCCTACTTATCAATTTTTGTGGCTACTTTGGCCAAGATTTTCCTATTGTATTATCCATTTTCCTGTAACTGTATGTTCGAGTTAATCGAGATCGCAAAAAATGGAGATTTCTACGATCCCATCTTCCCCATTGTCCTCCCCGATGCCAAAATCTACAACCCCAAAGACCGACTAAAATAGACTCAATACTGGGAAACCGAAAGTAAAGAACTAGAAGAAACCATGAAACAGAGAGGAATCGCCAACCTGCGAGGAATTATCGACGATCTAAATCTTGGCACCGTGATCCAGAAGTCAAATCGTCAAGTGCTTACTCTGTAATGATTATAATCGATTCGATCTTTGTTTAGCGTTGAAGTTCCCTTAGGAATAAATTGGGTCTTTTTCCAGCAAACCTAGCAATTTTTGCATTTTAATCCAAACTCTTCTCATTTGCCAGAATTTACTTTTTTCCATGGCGGCTATTTTACTGTCAGCTTTTTGTAATTCCTCGTCTCTTTCTCGATAATCCAATTGGGTTTTTTGCAATTCTTGTTGCAATTCTTGTCCATGGATTTCTAATTGTTTAATTCGTTCTCTAGCCCGTTCCAACTGAGCGAATATATCGACTCTTAAGGTGACTAAAGCAGTAAAAATGGCTTGGATATTTTGGGAGTAAAGTTGGGGATGATTATAAAAAAGTTGGGTGTAGGAATAGATCTAGTGTTCTGCGGTCATTGAGCGACTCATAGAATCAGCTTTTTGTCGATAGAAAAATAACAATTCTGGGATACGATAGACTTCTCGACCTAATTCGATCAGAGATAACCAAAAATCGTGATCTTCCCAACCATAAATTAAATTAGTATTATAGCCGCCCACAGTTTCCCAATCAGATTTCCGAAATAAACCGGAGCAAAATATTATATTATCTACTAATATATCGGGAAATTTATACTCAGGCAGCGGCCAAATTCCTTGTCTATCGCCAAAATATTCCGCTTCGCAATAAACTATACCTAATTGCTCATTACTTTCTAGCAAAGCAACCGCTTTTTCTAGATAGGAATCGGCAATTTTATCATCAGCATCAAGGGTAAGAATATAGGTTCCTTGCCCTTGGGCAATTCCTAGATTTCTCGCTGTGGCAACCTCTTGATTTTCTGTGCGGATGATCCAGGTTTTTGGCTGTTGATAATTTTGTAAAATCTCGATGGTTTCTGGTTCTGTGGATCCATCATCAACGACCAGGATTTCAAAGTTTTGGTATGTTTGCACTAAAACAGATGTGATCGCATCATCAAGATAGCGACCTTAATTATAGCAAGGAATAATCACGGAAACTTGAGGAACATGACTCATTGAGGGAAATTCTCTCCTACTCGAGCAAAAAACTAGGTTATCAATAGCTTATCCCAAAAGTTCCCCTTTCTCGTTTTTCTAAGTAAAGGAAGTGTTGATATCCCTACTAGCAATTTCGGGACAGTAGGACATATTATGGATAAATTCTTAAATTATTCCGATTGGTGGACAAAATCACCCAATTGGGTGATCCCCGTGAGGGAAGCATCTCTTTTTAATAGAGGATAAGTTATTCAATAATCCGATTATCATTACCAATGATCCTTACATCATGGAAGCTCATCAACAAAAACAACTCCGCACTTTCCTCTTGGAAAAATTAGCAATTTCTCCCCGTTCCTTCGATATGGCTGTGCGTCTCTGTGAAGCATCGGTGGGTTCTTTGCCGATGGTTTTATGGCAGTACGGTTTAATCGATTTGTCGCAATTGAATCAAGTTTTTGACTGGATGGAAACTGTATAATTATTTTCCAAGAATATGCTCATTAATTATCATTTTTATTAAGAGAATTGACCAAGTTCCAGAGCAGCGAGTTCCTGCAATTTATTTATTAAGTCCCGTTAAGGTTTGCCCTAGCAGAAAATCTCACCTTTGCTGGGACTAATTAAACCAGCTATCAGCCGCTATTTCCCCCCGTTTTAATTCGAGATTGATCTGGTATAAAATACTAATTTCTCGCCAAAGTAAGGTAGAAACAAACTTAATATACCATAGGTTCTTGAGTTAGGCATCGACTATATGAAACTCTTTCAGGGCCGGATAGAAGTTGAGATTTTCATGACCCGGACGACTGAGTTTAATCAGGGCAAACCGTTGGGATGGTGGCAATTTTTGCCATTGTTCTAAACTAATTTCGATCTGGAATTCTCTAGCTTTTTCTCGGACTGTATCGGGAATCTGGCTATCATCTAGCCAAGCAGGATCGGGATCTATTGCTAGTTCTTCCGGGGGATTGCCAGTTTTTTCGGCGATTAATTTTTGCAGAAAATCTCGATAGATTTTGGCTTCTGCTGCCGTCGTACAAGCCATATTAACTAATACCATTCTTTCTGGTTGAGTTAACTGCATCCAATGGGATAATTTTAATTTAACTCCACAGGTATCTAGTTTCATTCTCACGGCCATCGGTATGCAACGTAAGGAGTCAACAAATTCGGATTCAAAGTCAAAAAAGGTGTTCATATTATTGCCTTGGTTTACTGAGGATAAATCTATAATACAGCACCAGGGTATAATTGCTGGGCAAAATGGTATTTTTATTGAATAAACTTGGCTCGATATTGATGACTAGAAACGAGAATTTCCTCTATTTCCTGCCATTTTTCTCCTGCAATATAGTCAACAATTTGATCAAGATTTTGCCGATAATTTGTCAAGGATATCAATAAAGCTTGACGATTGTATTTAGCCATCATTAAACCTAATTCGGGATTGCCACCACCGACGCGACTGGTATCGCGAAAACCAGAACTAGCTAAATTTTCCGCTAATTCTCGAATATTCAGGTCTTGTTCTTTCGCACAAGCTTGGATTAAACTGGTACTAATCATTACTGGCAGATGGGAAATCCATGCCACGGCTCGATCGTGTTCTTCGGGGGAGGAATAATAAATTTTACAGCCTAATTTCTGCACGATTTCAGTTAAGATTTCCACGGCAAAGTTAGGGGTAGATTCAAGGGGAGTAATCAGATATGGGGCATTGACAAATAAACCACATTGTGCCGCATTAATTCCCTGTTCGGTTTTCCCAGCCATAGGATGACTACCGACAAAATTTGGCCACAATTGGCCACAATTGGCTACAATTACCCCTTTAACTGATCCCACATCGGTGACAATGGTTTGGGTTTTTAAATAGGGAGTTAATTTTTCCAAAGTTGGCACAATTAAATGTATAGGAGTACAGATAAAGATTAAATCGGCAGTAGCTAATAATTCTAAACTGGTGCTAGATTCATCTACAACTCCTTTTTGCACAGCGATATCACAGGTGTATTGTTGACGAGAAACTCCCAAAACTTTATAACCTTGTGAGCGGAAATCTAAGCTCAAGGAACCACCAATTAAACCCAGTCCAATAATGCCAATATTCATTAGGTTTACTCAAAGATAATTTCGTCTTCTAGTCGCCAAGCAGGATCGACAATGCACAAGAAAATTAAGGGTTCCTCCCCACAATTATGAATATATTGTTTAGCTAGAGGAGGTATATAAATGGCAGCACCGACAGTCACTAATTGCACTTCCTCATCGATGTGCATTTCCCCTTGTCCTTGCAAAATATAATAAACTTCCGCAGTTTTTAAAGCGTGGGGAGTAGAAGTTTCCCCCACATCTACCCAGGCGTGGGCTAAACTATAACGTAGATTTAACGGCTGTTTATCGGGATGCAATAACTCGCGCAATCGGGTATGATCACCGGCGATGAATTCCTCACATTCGAGCAGTTTTCTGATTAACATAGTAAAATTAAACCTCGAAGATTGTTTTTATTTTATCATTGAGTCAAAAGCTAAAGACTAATAGCCGTTATCATAGAAATATTCAGCATCGCCAGAATTAACGAATGACTTGGTTAGAACATAGTGTACAGGTAGAAGTGGACGCGCCGATCGATCTGGTTTGGGCTCTCTGGTCAGATTTAGAACAAATGCCCCAGTGGATGAAATGGATCGAATCGGTGAAAATTCTAGAGGAGGAGCCAGAGCTTTCCCGTTGGAAGTTAGCCAGTGGTGGTCTAGAATTTACTTGGTTGTCACGGATACTGAAAATTGTCCCCCACCAGATGATTCAATGGGAATCCGTGGACGGGTTGCCTAACCGCGGGGCAATTCGTTTTTATGACCGTCATGGTAGGAGTATTGTGCGACTGACAGCAGCCTATGCTATACCAGGTTGGTTAGGAAAATTGATGGATAATCTTTTCCTCGGTCGAGTGGTGGAATCAACCCTGCAAGCCGATCTAGAGCGTTTTCGCCTTTATGCTCTCAATATTGTCAATAATACGCCGCCAAGGTGAGTTGACATACTCCCACCGTCAAGCTACGCTGTGACGGGGGATTCTTGACCTATCACTATCGGAAATTCCTTGTTCGACGAGACAACTTAGATTCTCAATGTCTCCACTGAAAACCCAGAGGCCGGACTCTCCCAAGGCGTTTGGGTCGGTTTCTGTTTGCCCAACAGTACCGTTGAGATGATTTCCCAAATATTTCAACCCTTTTTTAAGAATGTTGATGGCTGCATTATGATCCCTATCCAAGACTGTTTTACAATTGGGACATTGATGAGTTCTAGTGCTTAATGTTTTTTGAACTCGCGTACCACAAACTGAACAATCTTGAGAAGTGAAATGCGGCGGCACAGCAACACAAACAATCCGATAAATCTTGGCAAAAAATTCAAACCATTGAGTGAATTGATACCAAGAAGCATCAGAAATCGACTTGGCAAGCTTACGGTTTTTGACTAAGTTTCTTACCTTTAAAGCTTCATAGACTACCAGATCATTAGACTGGACTAACGCCAAAGCGTCTTTAATCGCTTTGTCTTTACGTTGTCTTGATACTTTAAGATGAAGCCTAGCTACTTTTATCCGTTGCTTGTGATAGTTTTTCGACTGTTTCTTTCCTTGACGAAATCGTTTTGATAATCTCCTTTGTGCTTTTTTCAGTCGTTTTTCTGACTTGCTTAAATAACGTGGATTCTCTACAGTATTACCTTGGGCATCGGTATAAAATTCCTTTAACCCTAAGTCAATTCCTGTTATTTGTCCCGTTGGTTTATGGTATTCTTGCCGTTCTACGTCAATCAAAAACTGACAATAATAACCATCGGCACGTCTAACAACTCTTACCCGTTTAATCTGTTGATCTGAATAATAAACTAAGGTTTTCTGACTACACCATAAATCAAATTCCCCTGCTTTAAAACCATCAGTGAACTTGATTTTACGTCGATTATCAGATAGTTTGTAGCCTGTTAGTTTATACTCAACCGAACGGCTATGTTTTTTGGTTCTTCGTTACTTGGTATGGTTCGATAGGGGGGCATAAATCGACTAAATCCTTATCTGGCAAGAGACTTAATTGATTAGTTCGCTCTAGAGCAAAAACAATTGAAAAAAATCGCTAAATGCCCTTCTATATAAGGGTTCCATCCCTTATAACCCCCGTCCATTGCATAACACAAACCGAACGGCTATGTTTTTTAAACCGAGGAAAACCCTTTTTCCCCGGTATCTTAGCATGACAATTCTGGTAAAATCGATTAATTGATTGCCAGGCTCTATCAGCAGCCGATTGACGTGCTTGTGAGTTTAATTTATTAACCCAAGGTGTTTCTTTGTTGTCTGCTAGTACAGCACAAAGTTTTTGGAGATCATTGCGGGTTGTCCCTTGATTGTCCAGCCAATAACGAACACAAGAGTTACGCACAAACTGAGAAGTTTTGATAGCTTCATCAAGCTGGTGATATTGCTCTGGTGTCCCGTTTTTTAACTTGGCTTCTACGACTAGCATCTAACAATTCTCGACCATTGGCTAAGTTAAGTATAACACAGTTTACTCACAGATGGTAGAATTAAACCGATGCTCTGGGGTTGATATTCTGGTCGGATTTCATCCCCCGCAAAGGTGAGTATCTTGTTGAAAAATGTAGCGGGGGCATTCATCCGACATTTTCGGTAATAGTTTCCTATAATCAGGGTTTTATCTCTAGTGGGACTTAGACAAAAAACAAATCGAGAAAAGCCTCAACTCCAATCCCCGCTTGGGATTTACTTCGAGAAGCCCAAAATCGCTGAAACCCAGATAGATCAAGGAAAATCATCAATCGAGGTTAACCCTTTGTCCCGTAATGGTTTGAGCCTTTTTTGCTGACCGAAAACGCCTAAGTCCCACTAGAAAAGTCCCTGTTTACTTAATAAAGAAACTTGGACAAATTTATATAATAATGCTTGGTAGTGAAGCTTCTCAATAATTGATTCCCCATGACTTGGTTATATAAAACCCCTGGTATTCCCGATGAATTGTTTGAACGTTTGCCCGGGATTCCCTTGAGTAAACGCGAGGTGAGATTATTGATGATTTCCGCTTTGAGGTTAGGTGATGGGGGGGTTTTCTGGGATATCGGGGCGGGAACTGGCACTATTCCCGTTGAAATTGGCTTATTATGCCCCAATAGTCCGATTATTGCCATTGAAAGGGATGAAGAAGTGGCCAGTTTAATCCGCCGTAATTGCGATCGCTTTGGGGTAAAAAATGTTACGGTTTTTGAAGGCAGCGCGCCCGATTGTCTGCCCAATATATCCCTAGCACCCGATCGCGTCTGTATCGAGGGCGGCAAACCGATTAAATCGGTTCTGCAAGAAGTGTGGCAATACCTGAAACCCAACGGCCGCATCGTGGCTACGGCCAATAATTTAGAAACCCTCTATCAATTTTCCGAAGGCTTTTCTAATTTACAGGCGCGTAATATCGAGATTGTCCAAGCGGCAGTAAATCGCCTAGAAACTAGGGGTATTCACCAAGTTTTTGCCGCCGTTGATCCCATGTTCATCCTGAGTGGCGATAAACTTTAATTGGGGATAACCTTCCATAAAGTTTTCTTAATCTATATAATTATGACAATGCCGCCTAACTTCTCTGGATTAACCATGCCTTGGCCACGCATTGTCAGCGCTATTTTTGCTATTGCCTTCGCACTGGGAATTATTATCGTTGGGGGTTGGTATTTCACCCTCGGCATCGGTGTTATCGTCTTTTTGGGACAATTGGAGTATTTTCGCTTAGTTCGCGCTAAAGGCATTGAACCGGCCGCTAAAACCACTCTCGTAGTTTCGCAATTATTACTACTGACGGCAACTATGGCAGCCCCCCTCACCGATGCCATGTTTCCCCTCGCTGGGGCGTTAATTTGTTTTTATCTGCTCTTTCAGCCCAAAATGGCGACAATTGCCGACATTTCCACCTCAATTCTCGGTCTGTTTTATGGTGGTTACTTACCTAGTTATTGGATTCGTTTACGGGTCGGTTTTTCTCCTGAAAGTGGTCCCGTGGCTATGGCCAGTAACTTACCCCTGATGGGATATTGGCCAGAATCGTGGATGGAACCGAAATTATTCCCGGCCGCTTTGACGGTGACTTTTCTAGCTTTCGGTTGCATTTGGGCCGCCGATATCGGAGCTTATATCATGGGAAAATGGTTAGGGAAAACCAGTTTATCGCTGATTAGTCCCAAAAAAACCGTGGAAGGTTCCTTTTTTGGGATTCTTGGCAGTATAGCGGTGGCCGAGGTGGGTGCTTGGTATTTAGATTGGCCCTATTGGCAGCTGACGGGCTTAATTTTGGGCTTATTAATTGGTATTGTCAGTTTATTGGGCGATTTGACCGAATCGATGATGAAACGCGATGCCGGGGTCAAGGATTCCGGGCAGTTAATCCCCGGTCACGGTGGTATACTTGATCGCACTGATAGTTATGTCTTCACCGCTCCCCTAGTATATTATTTCGTCACTTTACTGCTGCCCTTGTTGCGTTAGTAATTTGTATCTTCTCCAGTGCTAAATTCAAGATTAAACCCAAATTTGCGATTATGTCAGGAGTCGTCTATCCCCGGGGTAAAGTTTATCTTCTCGGTGCGGGAATCGGTCAGAGCAGTTTTCTCACCCTGCAAGCGCGAGCAATTTTAGCCACGGCCGAGGTTTTGCTGTATGATGCCCTAGTGGATAGTCAAATCTTCTCCCTCGTGCCGAAAACCTGTGTTTTAGTCGATGTGGGCAAACGGGGGGGACAACCCGGCGCCGAGCAAAATCAGATTAATCGGATATTGGTTAATTATTGTCAAGAGGGAAAACGAGTTATTCGGCTCAAAAGTGGTGATCCGGGGGTTTTTGGGCGAGTATATCCTGAAATGTTGGCCCTAAAGCGGGCTGGCTGTGATTTTGAACTGATAACTGGAATTTCCTCCGCTTTGGCCGCTCCTTTATTGGCCGGAATTCCCCTGACGGAAAAGGATATTAGTCGCTGTTTTGCGGTCTTGAGCGCTCACGATCCCGAGTCTCTCGATTGGTCAGCTTTAGCTAAAATTGATACACTGGTGCTATTGATGGCCGGTCAGTCTTTAGGGCAAATTATCGAGAAATTATGCCAAAATGGGCGGAATATTCACGACTCGATCGCTATTATCCGCCAGGCGGGACGCAAGGATCAACAAATTTGGCGCGGCACTTTAGAAAATATTCTCGCTCAAACCGCCGGGGTGTCCCTCTCACCCTCTATTATGGTCATTGGTCAAGTTGTGGATCTGGCGATTATGTCCTCTCCCCCACCCCTAGGAGGTAAAACTATTGTTATTACCCGTGCCGCCGAGCAAACGAGTCAATTTAGCGAAATTTTGCAAAATCAAGGCGCAGAAGTCCTAGAAATGCCCGCTTTAGAGATTCGTCCCCCCGACCGTTGGCAAGGTTTAGACGATGCCATCGCTCAGTTAAAAGAGTTTGATTGGCTGATTTTAACTTCTGCCAATGCTGTTAATTTTTTCTTTGATCGCTTGACATTTTGGGGAAAAGATGCTAGGGCTTTAGCAACCATAAAAATCGCCGTGGTGGGCAAAAAAACCAGCCAAGTTTTGCACTCACGGGGATTAAAAGCGGATTTTATCCCGGGGGATTTTGTCGCCGATGCCTTGGTAAACGAGTTTCCCGACCCGATTAGGGGGCAAAAATTCCTCTTTCCTCGCGTGGAAACGGGAGGCAGAGACATATTAGTTAAGGAATTAACGGCCAAAGCTGGTCAGGTGACGGAAGTGGCCGCATATTATTCCGGATGTCCGGCACGCATGGATAGGGGCATCTGGGAAGCGTTTCGAGATGGGAAAGTCGATATAGTCACCTTTGCCAGTTCCAAAACCGTCCAGAATTTTTATCGGTTATTGCTGCAAGAAACGGCAGAATTATCGGTTAATTCCCTATTAGAAAAAGTTTGTCTGGCTTCTATCGGTCCGCAAACTTCAAAAACCTGTCAAGAGTTATTTGGTCGTGTTGATATCGAGGCGCAAGAATACACCCTAGAAGGGTTGACTAGCGCTTTAATCGAGTGGAGTAAGACCTGAGATCCTCGCCGCCGTAAAACAGACGGCGATTCCCAAACCTGACGATAAACAAAGCCATAAAAATCTAGGAATCTCCCCATGAGTAACCCTATTATCATTGAAACTGACTTAAAAGATATTCTCGCTAAACTTGACAATCGGTTAGAGCGAATCGAAACAAAACTAGAAGTATTGCCGAAAATAGAGGCCGAAGTTTCCCAACTCAAAGAGGATGTCAGAAACCTGAAGGGAATCGAAACAAAACTAGAAGTATTGCCGAAAATAGAGACCGAAGTTTCCCAAATCAAAGAAGATGTCAAAGACTTGAAAGGAAGGGCAACGGCTCAAATATGGGCTTTGATAGTCACTGTTATCGGTGCAACTGTTGCAGCAATGATCAAATTCGGTTTTCTGACTAAAACTTAAATCATCATCAAAAACTAAGTTGGAACTAGACAAGTTCCAACCAGTAACAAAAAATTGACCTTGAATATTAACGACGGATTGGTGCCATCGCACCGTCGGCGGCGGCGCGAAAAGGTTCCACTGCCTCGCTATAATCGATCGGTAAAATAGCCACCACGTTATCATGAGGACGGGGAATAATTACCCAGGTTTCTAAAGCTGCCCCCTCGGTTTTATTGACGGCTTCAATGCCGGCAGCCATAGCGGTTTTTACCTCCTGTACATCCCCACGAATATTGAGGGTAAAACGGGCGCTTCCTGCCCTTAAATAGCCAACAATCGTGATCCGTCCTGCTTTTACCATCGCATCGGCGGCCGCTAGAATACCGGGGAAACCTTTGGTCTCGATCGATCCCACCGCGGGTTGGGCTGTCATAAATTAACTCCTAATAACAAAAATCAGATAAGTTTAATTGATAGAATCCAATCTATTTTCCAGTCTTTAACTATAGTCTAGTTTGGGGTAAATCGCTAGGGAAATTAACTGCGAAAACGGTCTGACTTAGGCGTATGCTGCACTGGTAAAACTGCCAGTACATTTTCTGGAGGATTCGGTACGATGTAATGACTGACCACATTACCACCAAAAGCGGTCATCGCCGCCGCTAATCCTGCCTCTACTGCTGGTTTAACCTCGGAAATCGGACCGCGAATCGCCACCAAAAATTCGCCCCTTTCCGCTAGATCAAAATAAACTAGGGTGACTCGTCCCCCTTTAACCATGGCATCCGCCGCCGCTAAAACGGGGGGAAAACCCAACGTTTGAATGACTCCGACCGCCTCGGGCATTTTTCCTGATCTCCTGCGAAAGCAACTTTACATTATACCCCGAACCTGTATTTATATTTTCTTCTGGAAATCCGCGACCGATCGAGCCTGTTTTTTCTCCAAATACTGTTGATGGGACTGATCGGCCAGATAATAATCTCCTGCGGGTTCGATCAAAGTAACGATATCCTGCTGAAACTTTCCCGATAGTTGTAGTTGACGCTTGCCAGCAGTGGCGATTAACTTTTGTTCTGGGGTGTGATAAAAAATAATCGATCGATATTGTTCTCCCCTGTCCGGTCCTTGGCGATTTAACTGAGTCGGATCATGGATTGACCAAAAAACGGCTAATAACGCCTCGTAGCTTATCTCTTGGGGATTATAGGCAATTTGTGCCACTTCCGCATGACCGGTAATTCGCGATAACACATCGAGATAACTAGGATTGGGGAAATTTCCCCCCATATAACCCACAGAAGTCGCTAAAACACCAGGTAAACGCCGAAATGCGTCCTCGGTTTTCCAAAAACAGCCGGCCCCAAAGGTAGCTTTTTCGCCGCTATTCATTTCCCCTCACATCCTTGGCAAATTCCACCACTGCTTTTGTAATTGCTTCGCTTAAATTAGCATAAACTTTGGCAAAAGGGGGAGCTTTTTCGGTTAATCCTAGGATATCCGCCGTTACCAACACCTGACCATCACAATCTTCCCCCGCACCGATACCAATCGTCGGGATAGTCAATTTATCGGTAATAGTAGCGGCTAAATTGGCGGGAATATGTTCCAAAACCAGGGCAAATACTCCCGCTTTCTCCAAGGCTAAAGCTTCCTCGATTAATCTTTGTGCATCCGATGGAGTTTTTCCCTGCTGACGGTATCCTAACCGATGGACTGACTGGGGAGTTAATCCGATATGACCCATAACAGGGATGCCTATCTCGGTTAAACGGCTAATAGTCTCGATCATAGCGGGATAACCTCCCTCTAATTTTACCCCTTGCACTCCCGCTTCCTTTAACATCCTTCCGGCGGAGTGAATTGCCTGACTGACACTTTCCTGATAGCTGAGAAAAGGCAAATCACAGACAACTAAAGCTTGTTTTACCCCACGAGACACGGCCGCCGCGTGGTGAATCATCGCCTCTAGGGTGATCGGTAAAGTGGTAGGATAGCCCAAAGCGGTCATAGCTAAGGAATCACCTACCAAGATAATATCAATTCCTGCCCGATCGAGCAGTCGCGCGATCGGATAATCCCAAGCTGTGAGGGTGACAATCGCGCGTTTTTGCTGTTTCCACTCGATTAATTTGCTGGTGGTGACTGCCATTATTTATTCACTGCGGACAGCTTCGAGGATACGGGAAAAATAGAAACGAGTGCTAGTCATACTCGTCCGTTCAATTTTAAAGCCATTTTCGTTGAGAGCGGCGACAATAGTTTTTTCCTTGTGTTGATAGGCGCGAGTGGTTTTACTCGGACCGGGGAAAAATTGACCAATTTTCTTGAGAATGGTTAATAAACAGGTTTTAGGGGCAAAACTGAGGATTAAACGGGATTGAGCTAGGGCTCCCAGGTGTTTAATCATTCCTAATGCTTCTTCTGTGGGATAGTGAATGAGAACATCAAGACAGATGACCGTGTGATATTGGCCGGTTAATGCTTCTAAATCTTGAACGGCAAAGGTGAGTTTGCTGGTATCTGCTAACTCTTTGGCTGCTCTTTCCTTGGCTTCTGTCACCATTTTCTCAGAAATATCACTGGCGAAAATAGTTGCGCCCGCTTGAGCGAGGGGAATACTAAGACTACCGACTCCACAACCGGCATCACAGATCGAGAGATTAGGCAAATTGTCATCACTTTCTAACCAACCAATAACGGTATCGATCGTCTGTTGATGACCGATGCGAATATCTTTTTGTACTTTGTTAACTTCGCCATCCCCATAAATCCGGCGCCAGCGATCGAATCCTGTGGCGTTAAAATAGTCCTTGACTATGGCTTTATCGTCTAATGTGTTGGTCATAACGAAATCTAAACGAGCGGAGATGGTTATTAGTTTATCCTACCTTAAAGATCCCAACCGTTGCCGCTGGGCTGATTCCTGAGCAGTCAGGAAAGGACCCGGAGCGATGGCAACTCTGTGCAAAAGCTTAATTTGTTTTCCACTTCACTTTTAGTTAACCTAAAGTGAATATCATGTAATCGTCCCAAGATTGATTAGTAAGGGTTCCATGTCAATTATTACCCATAGAACTAAGATCGTAGCCACGATCGGCCCTGCGAGTAATTCGCCAGAAGTCCTCAAGCAGATGATCGGTGCGGGGATGAATGTAGCGCGGCTAAACTTTTCCCACGGTAGCTACGAAGATCATGCGAGAGTTGTTACCCTTTTACGGCAAATTTCTCAAGAATTAGACAATCCTATCACTCTCCTGCAAGATTTACAAGGGCCGAAAATTCGCGTTGGTAATCTCCCCAATGGTTCCATTACCATCAACGACGGCGATTATCTCACCCTTGTACCCATGGATGAGTATCGGGGAGAAGCGAACACCGTTTCGATCGATTATCCCTATCTGGCCGAGGAAGCCAAGTTAGGTGAGCAAATTCTCCTTGATGATGGCTTATTAGAGCTAAAAATCGTTGAAATTAACGGAAAAGACCTAAAATGTCAAGTGTTGGAGGGAGGAATTCTCAAGAGTCGCAAGGGAGTCAATCTACCCCGTCTCAATTTGCGCTTACCTTCCATGACCGAAAAAGACAAACAAGACCTAGAATTTGGTCTTTCTCAGGGGGTTGATTGGGTTTCCCTCAGTTTTGTTCGTAAAGGAGAAGATATCAAAGCGATTAAGGCATTTTTAGCCGAGAGAAATCATGCGGATATGCCAGTGATGGCTAAAATTGAAAAACCGCAAGCGATCGAAAATTTGGAGTCAATTATCGAGGAATGTGACGGAATTATGGTGGCCCGGGGCGATTTGGGGGTAGAGTTAAGTCCCGAAAAAGTCCCCATGTTGCAAAAACGCATTATCAAACTCTGCAACATGAAAACCATTCCCGTCATCACTGCCACCCAGATGTTAGAAAGCATGATTAACAATCCCCGACCGACTCGGGCCGAGGCTAGTGATGTGGCTAATGCGATTATCGATGGAACCGATGCGGTGATGTTATCGGGGGAATCAGCAGTGGGAGATTTTCCCGTCAAAGCTGTGGCTATGTTGGCCAAAATCGCCCATGATGTGGAAGCGGATGTGAAGTTTGATAATGCTCCCCCCAATCAGTCCGATGAAACTCACGCTCTCAGTGAGGCTTTAGTGGCGATCGATCAAACCCTTGATCTCCGTTATATTGTCACTTTTACCACCTCTGGCTACACTTCGCTACTGGCTTCTAAGGAACGTCCCTCGGTTCCCGTCATTGCCATGACTCCCAATAAACGAGTCTATCACCGTCTCAATCTAGTCTGGGGTGTGATCCCGATTCTTCTTGATCATCAGGTGTCCGTCTTTGAGGATGTGTTAAAGCAAACGGAATCAATTCTGCTTCAGAAAAATCTAGCGCAATCGGGCGATAAAATCCTGATTATGGCGGGAATTCCCATGCAGAAAACTAAAGGCACCAATTTCCTCAAAATTCACAGGATTCCCTAAGTTCTAGGATTCAGGAGTCAGGGTACAGGAGATAGGAGATAGGAGATTATTTCTATTTATTCTCCCCACACCCCACACCCCACACCCTACACCCTACACCCCACTTCCCCACTTCCCCAAGAAAAACTTTTTGCCGCAAACCCTAGATACAGATTTCGGGCGGTGGATTGGTTGTGATAGATGTATAAATATCGATCGCTTGCTATCAATCTTGATGAAAAGACGATATTTTCTGGCTTTTATCGGCTCAATTGTCCTTAGTTGCTTATTATCTCCAGACATAAACCTTTTTTCCTCTACTATCGCCACTGCACAAACCCAGACAATTCTAGTTTCTGCCGCCGCTAGTCTCAAAGATGCCCTAGAAGAAATCAAGCCGGGGTTTGAAAAAGCCCATGCCAACATTAAAGTTAACTATAACTTCGGTGCGTCGGGAGCTTTGCAACAGCAAATTACACAAGGTGCGCCGGCCGATGTTTTCGTCTCGGCCGCGACTAAGCAAATGGACGCTTTAGCAAAAGCTGGTTTAATCGATAGAAGTACCAGAAGAAACCTGCTCACTAATCGCCTAGTTTTAATCGTTCCCAAGAATTCCACCCTAAAAATCAGCGATTTTCGTTCCCTGACTAACAGTAATGTCCAAAGAATTGCCGTGGGTGAACCGCGCAGCGTTCCCGTCGGTCAGTACAGCGAAGAAGTTCTGAAAAATCTCGGCATTTTAGAGCAAATAAAACCAAAACTGGTCTTGGCCAACTCTGTCCGTAATGTTCTCGCCGCCGTAGAAACTGGTAACGCCGATGCTGGCATTGTTTACCTCACCGATGCCAAAATTTCCGACCAAGTAAAAGTAGTGGCTACGGCTGCCAATAATCTCCATTCTCCGATTATTTACCCGATAGCTGTCATCAAAGCCAGTAAAAACCCGCAAGCTGCCAAGACTTTCGCCCAATATCTCACCAGCACAGCCGCTAAAAACATTTTTGAAAAATTCGGCTTCGGAATAGCCAGATAATTTAGGGGAAGTGGAGAAGTGGGGAAGTGGAGAAGTGGAGAAGTGGGGAAGTGGAGAAGTGGAGAAGTGGAGAAGTGGAGAAGTGGAGAAGTGGGGAAGTGGGGTAGTGGGGAATTTCAACTAAAACCCCAACACCCCAACACTCCAACACCCCAACACTCCAAAACCCCAAAACCCCAAAACCCCAAAACCCAACCCCTGACCCCTGAAAAATGCCAGACTTTTCCCCCCTATGGATATCCCTGAAAACCGCCACCATTGCCCTGATAATCATCTTTTTTCTCGGTATTGCCGCCGCTTATTGGATGTTAGGTTATCGTGGACGGTGGAAATCCCTAATCGAGGGAGTTTTCGTCGCACCCTTAATCTTGCCCCCGACGGTGCTAGGCTTCATTTTACTGCTCCTATTCGGCAAAAACGGACTATTAGGACAGTTATTAGACTTATTTAACTTTCGCGTCGTTTTTACTTGGTATGCCGCCATTATCACCGCGACGGTGGTGGCTTTTCCCCTGATGTACAAAACCACCCTAGGGGCTTTTGAACAGGTGGATGCCAACATCCTACAGGTTGCCCGCACTCTGGGCGCGACGGAGAGAAAAATATTCTGGCGCGTACTTTTGCCCCTCTCCTTCCCCGGAGTATTAGCGGGATTAACCCTAGCTTTTGCCCGCGCTTTGGGGGAATTTGGGGCGACTTTGATGTTAGCGGGTAATATTCCGGGGCAAACTCAAACTATCCCGATGGCGATTTTCTTCGCTGTGGAAGCAGGAGCGATGACTGAGGCTTGGATATGGGTGTTTATTATCATATTAATCTCCCTATCGGGGATTATCGCCGTTAATCTCTGGCAAAGTCAACGCAAACAGCAATTAGGACGACCGGGAGAAAGCAAACCTAACGAGATGGAGGACTGGCTGCCACCCTGTTGGGGTCGCGATTTTGCCCTTTTAGAAGCTGAAAATCAGCATTATAGGGATAAAATAGGCTTATTTGTCGATATAGAGAAATATTTACCCGGTTTTAACCTCTCGGTAACTTTTAACTGCCAAAATCAGCCCCTAGGACTATTAGGGGCTTCGGGATCGGGAAAAAGCCTGATTTTGCGATCGCTGGCTGGTGTGGAAACGCCCTCAAGGGGTCGTATTGTCTTAAATGGGCGCATTCTCTTCGATTCCGAAAAGGGAATTAATCTCCCCAGTCGTCAGCGTCGTATCGGTTTTGTGGTGCAGAATTATGCCCTTTTTCCCCATCTCACCGTGGCAGAAAATATCGCTTTTAGTCTCCCCAAAAACTTATCTAAAAAAGTTATTAAACAGCAGATTGCCAACCAATTAGAATTAGTGCAGTTACCCGGCATGGAAAACCGTTATCCCCATCAATTATCGGGGGGACAACAACAACGGGTCGCCATCGCTCGCGCTTTAGCTAGTCGTCCGGAAGCTTTATTATTAGATGAGCCTTTTTCTGCCCTTGATACCCATCTACGCGCTCAATTAGAACGTCAGATGATCAAAACTTTAAGTAATTACGATGGCGTGACAATTTTTGTTACCCACAATATGGATGAAGCCTATCGAATATGTGAGAATTTATTAGTTATGGAAAAAGGTCGGGCAATTGCTAATAATTCTAAACAGAAAATTTTTGAGCGACCAGATAGCGTTAGTTTGGCCAAGATTACGGGCTGTAAGAATTTTTCCCGTGCTATTATCATTAATAATCAACAATTGGAAGCCATTGATTGGGATGTTAAATTACACACCATCCCCGGAATTCCCGACTATTTAGCTCATACGGGAATTCGCGCCCATCAAATTATTTTTGGTCGAGATTTAGGCGATATTAATACTTTTACCTGTTGGTTAGCTAATGCCATTGAAGGACCCCATCGGGTGACTCTCTATCTGAAACTTAATCAACCCTCCAACCACGACCGCGATTTTCATATCCAAGCAGAGTTATATAAGGATAAATGGTTAGAAATTAAGGAGCAAGCTTTGCCTTGGACTGTTACTTTATCTCCCCAGCGTTTATTATTATTAAAGTAATGGGTTAATTTTTATCAAGTGCTGACAGATATAGAGCTTCTAAAATCCCAGACCATCCCGTTAAATACCCGCTCGTGTCATTAGTTAGTAAAAATGTTATATATGGAGTTATAAAATCATGGCTAAAAAGGAATCTTGTGATTGGATAATGCGAGTGGATTTACACTTACCCACTCCTGATGAAATGCCAGATGAAATGTTAGAAATAGCATCATCAATCGCGTGGGTTAATTACCGAGTGGAGGGGCCAGGTTGTCTGTGGCTGATGGTTAATTCCTGCTGTGAACCTAAATTTATGTATCTGCCAGATATCAAGTTAAAACGAATTGCCGAAAGAGCGCATCCAGAGGTAGATATTTACGATCCAATTAACGAACTCCTGCTGTTAGTTAGTCCCAATTGGGAAATATTTTCAGGGGAATTAGTGGGAGATAATGAAACACATTTTTATTACCGAATTAACGTCAAAAAACGAGTAGGAAAATCCTGTGAAGATTGCTGGGAGGTTTGGGGAGAAAAGTTAGGAGAAGTTGGTCGAGAAGGAATGGTAAAAGTAGTGGAAGATGTCTAAAGTGTCGATTGAGTAATTGATTGCTCACCACAGAGACCCAGAGGACACAGAGTTTTTTAAGTAATTTTTCTGATTAATGAAATAGTGTTATATTGGTAGTTAGGATATGGGAAAAAGGCAAGGAA
Organism: Microcystis sp. LE19-41.2A; assembly: GCF_027530405.1. Taxonomy (NCBI): domain Bacteria; kingdom Bacillati; phylum Cyanobacteriota; class Cyanophyceae; order Chroococcales; family Microcystaceae; genus Microcystis; species Microcystis sp. LE19-41.2A. The sequence continues at coordinate 48,095 of NZ_JAPZQJ010000430.1, forward strand.
GCGGTTCGGATTTTGTGCTGTCCTTTGGGTGCGGGGTAAAAAATTAGAAGAAAAAGCCCGCAACCCCCTCAGAGGTATTTTAGAGGGCTACATTCCGCACTTCAGAAGGAGGTTCAAGTTATTGAAATAGTTTCAAAAGCCAACAAAAAAAATCAGTTGTATGGTGCGGAGTTAATCGTAGCTGATAGATGGTTCCCCAGTAGCAAAATCTGTTCCAATTGTGGATACAAAAAAGAGTCTCTATCTTTATCCGAAAGAGTTTTTGATTGTGAACAATGCTCTTTTGTTTGTGATAGAGACTTGAACGCTAGTCTCAATCTAGCTTCTTTGGCGGTGAGTTCCACCGTGTCAGCCTGGGGAGTAGATAGTGCCGACACTGCTACCTTGAAGCAGGAAATTAGCTTCAAATTTGCTCATGAGTAGATTTGAGTAAGTTTAATAGAGTTCTTGCATAATTAATTTTTGAGAGGGCAAAAATGAGAAAAATAAGCATAAAATTGCATAAAATAACCAAATAGAGCATTTAATTGATTAATGCTCATTCTTAATTCTCCTGACTACTGACTACTGGCTCGGAGACT
>NZ_JAPZQJ010000004.1:0-9733 GCF_027530405.1 Microcystis sp. LE19-41.2A
CTATAACGAAGAACAACTGAAAAAGCGCGATTTCTGTGGTCCTGATTTTTTTGTGGTTTTAGATACAGAAAAACGTCCCCGCAAAAGTTGGGTGGTTTGGGGAGAACAGGGAAAATATCCCAATGTAATCGTCGAGATTCTTTCCGATTCTACGGCCAATATTGACCGCACTAAAAAGAAAATTCTCTACCAAAATACTTTTCGCACTCCTAATTATTTTTGGTTCGATCCTAATACCTTAGAATTGCAAGGATTTACGATACTTGAGGGACAATATCAAGCTATTTCTGCCAATGAGCAGGGTTATCTATGGAGTGAACAGTTAGGATTATATTTAGGCATATTTGAGCGTAAACTGCGTTATTTTACCGCCGATGGTCAATTGGTTCCCACTCCCCAAGAAGCTGAATTACAGCAAAGACAAGCAAAAGAACAGGCTCTTTTAGAAAAAGAACAGGAACGACAGGGAAAAGAACAGGCTCTTTTAGCAAAAGAACAGGCTCTTTTAGAAAAAGAACAGGAACGACAGGGAAAAGAACAGGCTCTTTTAGAAAAGGAACAAGAACGACAGGGAAAAGAACAGGCTCTTTTAGAAAAAGAACAGGCTCTTTTAGAAAAAGAACAAGAACGACAAGCTAAGGAAAGATTAGCGGCAAAATTACGAGAATTAGGCATCAATCCCCAGACAATTTAGCCGGTTAAAATCTGCAAACGGCCATCAATAACCCCTTGAGTTACAATTATCTTGATTTGACTGGACAGACTTGAATGCAACTCACTCCCGAACAATACAAAGAAAAAATGCAGCGCCGCAAGGTCATCCAAGAGGAACGTTTAGCCGAAAAAATCGCTGAAAAAGGTTTAATTATCGTTAATACCGGCGATGGCAAGGGAAAAACCACGGCAGCCCTCGGTATGGTTTTACGTTCCCTCGGTCATGGTTACAAAGTGGCGGTGGTACAATTTATCAAAGGTGCTTGGGAACCTGCCGAACAAAAGATTTTTAGTGTTTGGGGGGAACAAATCGAGTTTTATGCAATGGGGGAAGGTTTCACCTGGGAAACTCAAGATAGAGAAAGAGATATAGAGAAAGCCCAAGAAGCATGGCAAAAAGCCCTAACTTTTCTCGAAAATCCCCAATATAAGTTAATTTTACTCGATGAGATCAATATCGCCCTTAAATTCGGCTATCTGGATATTCAGGAAATTATCGCTGGTTTAGCCCGAAAACCCGCTAATTCTCACGTTATTCTCACTGGTAGAGGAGCTTTACCCGAATTAATCGAGATAGCGGATTTAGTCACGGAAATGAAGTTAATTAAACATCCCTTTCGTCAACAGGGAGTGAAAGCGCAACCCGGCATCGAATTTTAATTAGGGTTTGCGGCAAAAAGTTTTTCGTGGGGGCAGGGTGTGGGGTGTGGGGTGTGGGGTGTAGGGTTTTACCGATTTTGAGGTAGTCAGTTACCTAATTTTCAGGGAAAAAGTATCTGAATTTTACCCCCGATCCCTCCAATGGTCGGCACTTTTTGAGGGAAAAAAAGTCTAAAAGCCTTATCCAACAAGGTTTTTAGATTTATTCAGCAAGCCCTAATTAACTACTGCTTAAGCGTTGTACCGTCTCTCCCGACAATAATCGATGAGTTTCGGCGAGAAGATAGGGAATTTGATCAGCGTGGGGACTAGCGGCTAAACAGGCAGTTAAATCGAGTTTTTCCACCTCTTTTGCCTGTTGACCGGGGAACCAATGACCCCCATTCCCCAAGAGATTGTATCTGGCCCTCGCAAAGTCGAGCATATCGTAGGCGATAGCGAGATTGCGTAACCAGAGGATAAAACGAATATTGATGTGATTGGGGGTATTTTCCCAGCTAGGTAAACCCACAGACCAAGTTTTCACCCAATTATCGCCTAAACAGTTGATCATTTCTCCTTGCAATCTCTCGATAATTGGCGGTAAAATCTCCTCGGCTCGATCGAGTAAGGGTAAAGTTTTCAGGTGTTCATCAAAATCTCTGGCTCGCGCAGCACCGATACTAAGGGTATGGACGGTCGGATGACTGAGACAGAATAGGTTATTAAAAACCATCGGACTGAGAGGAAAACAGAGATTGACGAGCTTAGGGGGAGGATTGTAGAGATGGCCGCCCTTATCGGAGGGACTAATGATAAAAACGCCCATATCGTGCTGTTTTGCCGCTTCTATGGCCAGCCAGTTATTCTGAAAAATATAGTACCAGTGCAGATTGAGGTAATCGTAACAATTTGTTGCAATAATCTTGACAATTACATCAGTTGGTGCATGGGTCGAGAAACCGATAAAACGAACTTTTCCCAGTTGCTGTAATTTTTTCGCCTCTTGCCAACAACCGCCCTCGGCCATAGTGTCATCGAGAATTTCCTCGGTGTTGATGCCATGGATACCCAACAAATCCACATAATCTAACCGTAAAAATTGCCTGGATTGCTCAAATTTACGGCGAAATTCCCGCACATCTTGACTAGGAGAAACTTTCGTCTGCACGATAATCTTGTCCCTCGGTAGTTGCGGCAAAATTTTGCCTAATTGCATCTCCGAAGTGCCGTAACCCCTAGCGGTTTCGATGTGATTAATCCCCACTTCCAGAGATTTATTAATGATTGCCTCTAAATTGCCTTGATTCTCGTCGGGAATTTGCGACATCGGCACATCCTGCCACTGAAATTGATAGCGCATTCCCCCACAGGAAAACACTGGCATTTGTAGATTAGTGCGACCGAAACGACGATACTGCATATATTCAGTTATCAGTTATCAGTTATCAGTTATTAGTGGGAAGTGGGGAAGTGAGGAGACCACTTCGTGCGCGTTGCGGGGGGAGAAGGGAGAGGGGTGATGGGGTTTTAGGGTTTTAGGGTTTTGGGGTATTAGTTGAAACTTCCCTATTTCCCCATTCTCCCATTCCCTATCCCCTGTTCCCCGTTCCCTAAATTTAATCGGATAAAGTGAGAATTTCGACACCGGTTTCGGTGACGGCGATGGTGTGTTCAAATTGGGCCGAAAGTTTACCATCTTTAGTAATAGCAGTCCAACCGTCTTTTAAGACAATATGTTGCCAGGTTCCCTCATTAATCATTGGTTCAATGGTGAATACCATGCCGGGGCGAATTTTTTTGCCCTTGCCACGAGTGCCGTAGTGGGGAACCTGCGGACCGGTGTGAAAAACATTACTGATACCATGACCGACAAAATCTCTAACCACCGAAAATCCTTGTCCTTCGGCATATTCTTGGATAGCCGCCCCGATATCGCCGATTTTACCCCCCGGCTGCACTGCATCTATGCCTCTTTGCAGACATTCTCTGGTAACTTCCACTAACTTTTTGGCCAGGGGGGAGGGAGTACCGACAAAGAAAGTCTGCGACGTATCGCCGTGATAACCTTCTAAAATCGGTGTGACATCGATGTTAATAATATCGCCGTCTTTGAGGATTTGATCGGCGCTGGGGATGCCGTGACAGATAACCTCGTTAATGCTAGTACAGATGGACTTAGGAAAGCCATGGTATCCTAGGGGCGCACTTTTGGCTCCATGGGCGCGAGTCCAACGTTCTGCCTCGTCATTGATTTCTAGGGTACTTACCCCCGGTTTAACCATATCGGCCAGATGGTCTAACAGTTTAGCCGCTAATCGTCCGGCTCGGCGCATTTTTTCAATTTCCCGGGGAGAGAGTAAGGTGATGGTATCGTTGCCCATGAATTATCCGACTGTTGAGAAAGATTCTTGTTACATTTCTTATCCTAGCAAAATCGGGCAGCGTTATTGTTTAGGGGGTTGGGTTATGGGAGTGGGAAGTGGGGAGATGGGTGTAGGGTGTGGGGTGTAGGGTGTGGGGTGTGGGGTGTGGGGTGTAGGGTGTGGGGTGTAGGGTGTAGGGTGTAGGGTGTAGGGTGTGGGGAAGTGGGGAAGTGGGGAATTGGGGAATTGGGGAATTGGGGAAGTGGGGAATTGGGGAAGCTGTCTCATCACCCTATCACCCCAAAACCCTATCACCCCAAAACCCTATCACCCTATTTTCTGACTCCTGCCTACCGACGGCTAAAATAACTGACTCGGTCTCCCTCCCCGGTCAAGATTGAAAGCGATAAGCTAGAGTGTGAGGAGTGAAAACTTTTTAATCTCGTTTCGCCCCTAGAGGATAATAGCTCGATGTTGCGAATTATCACAGAGCCATGGTCAGCCAGAACGGAACTGAGACGAATTCGGGAACGGTTCGACGATCCGGAAATTCGGGAAAAAGAATCGCTTGTCCGAGAGATTGTCGATCAGGTGCGACTTACTGGCGATCGCTCGTTGGTGGATTATACGGAAAAATTCTACCAACAGTCCCTTAATCTACAACAACTAAAGGTGAGTGGCTCGGAACTTGATGCTGCTTATCAACAGGTGTCGCAGGATTTATTAAATGCGATCGCCGTTGCCTGTGAAAAAATGGAGGCTTTTCATCGTCAGCGTCTTCCCAAAGCTTGGGTCCAGTTTCCTGAGGATGGTACGGTTCGGGGGAAACGTTATCAACCGGTTAACAGCGTGGGAATTGTCGTTCCCGATGGGAAACGGGCCTATCTCAGTTTATTGCTCCAACAGGCGATTCCTGCCAAAATAGCGGGGGTTAAACGGATTGTCATGGTATCTCCTGCCGATGAGGATTTACGCATCCATCCGGCGATTTTAGTGGCAGCCCAATCGGTGGGTATTAGTGAGATTTATCGGGTGGCTGGACCACAGGCGATCGCCGCTTTAGCCTACGGCACAAAAACGATCGCTCCCGTGGAGATGATTGCCGGAATAGGTGATTTTTATACTAATTTGGCTAAAAAACTGGTTTCTGACCATGTAAAAATCGATTATCTCTCTATTACTTCTGATTTAGTTATTATTGCCGATAATCAAGCTAATCCCAGACAGTTAGCCCTAGATCTATTAGCGCAAGCGGAACAGTATTCCCTAGCGGCAGCGATTTTATTGACGACGGATAAGGCTTTGGCTTTAATAGTACAGGAAGAAGTGCAAAAACAGTTACAGGTACATCCCCAGAGATTGTTAACGGAAAAAGCGATCGCTCATTATGGTTTAATCGTGGTGGTGGAATCATTGGAGAAAGCGATCGAATTATCGAATCTTTTTGCTCCCACCCATTTATCTTTGATGATCGATGAGCCTTGGGAAAAGCTATCTTCTGTGAGACAATCGGGAACTATTCTCCTCGGTTCCACTACTCCAAAAGCGGTGGCTGATTATTTGGGTTGTCCCGTGGGAGTGGAAACTTTTCTCGATTCCGCCACTTTAATCGAATATCCCGCCGATTCCTTCGCCTCCATAGCCCATAATCTACAAATATTAGCCCAAGCGGAGGGCTTTACGGCAACGGATGCGGGTATAGAATCCCGAGGTCAGGACAAGAACTAGAAAAACTATAATCTTCTCAAAGCAACTATTGGGTCTAATTTAGCGGCACGATGAGCGGGAACAACACCGAAAATTAGACCGATGGCACTAGAAACTCCTAAAGCGAGAATTATCGCAGGGATTGAGACACTGGTGGTTAAAGCGGCAAAAATTCCCGCTAGATACATTCCTTGAATGCCGACAAAAATCCCGATAATTCCGCCAGTGGTGGCTAAAATCACCGATTCAATCAGAAATTGACCTTTTATATCCCCTTCTTTCGCTCCTAAAGCCTTTCTTAACCCGATTTCTTGGGTTCTTTCCGTGACTGACACGAGCATAATATTCATGACACCGATTCCCCCGACAAAAAGGGAAATACTGGCGATCGAGGCTAACATTCTAGTTAAACTCTCATTAGTCTCTTTGGTCATTTCTAGGACTGCGGTTTGGGGGAAAACCTGCACATAATTCTCGTCGCTGACCTGATGACGCATTTGCAGCAGGTTGCTAATCTGAAACTGAGCGGCTTTAATTTGGGCAGAGTTTTTGGCCAAGACAGAAATATGAGTCAGGGGAATGCCATAGATAGCTCTGCGGCCTTGAACCTGATTAGACATGGTAGTTAGGGGAATTAAGGCTCGATCGTCCTGATTAGTCTCAAATAAGGAGCCTTTCGCCTGTAAAACTCCAATAACTTGAAAACTAAGATTGCCGATGCGAAGATTTTCGCCCACGGGATTGCGATTACCAAAGAGATTTTTGGCTAATTCCGATCCCAAGACAATCACGCGATTATCCCGTTTCAGGTCAGATTCCATAATAAATCTACCTTTAGATAGTTGACGGTTACGCACGTTTAGGTACTCGGCTCCCACCCCAATCAGGGGGCTATTACTGGTTCTATTACCGAAGGATAGGATTTTTTTACCGCTCAATTCCGGAGAAATGGCGGCAATGGAGGGAACTTGAGATGCGATCGCTTGAGCATCTTCGTAGGTGAGAGGCCGGGGATTAGGAATTGTCCGCCGGACATTGCGCGAGGAGGTGGAAACAAATAAAACATTCGGTCCGAGAGCTTCAAACTGCTCGAGGGCGACTTTTTGCGCTCCTTCACCCACTCCCACTAGGGCAATGACGGAAGCGTTACCGATAGCAATTCCTAGCATGGTCAGACCACTACGCAGTTTATTGCCCATCAAAGCGGAAAAAGCCATTTTCAGGTTTTCTAGCATTTCCATGGTTAGTTATATTCAGTGGGGAAGTGGGGAAGTAGGAATTATGAATTATGAATTATGAATTGGGGAGATGGGGAAGTGGGGAGATGGGGAAGTGGGGAAGTGGGAAGTGGGAAGTGGGGAAATTGAACTAAAACCCCAAAACCCCAAAACCCCAACCCTCAACACCTGACTCCTGACTCCAGGCTCCTGATTAGCGTGCAGAGATTTGGATCGTTTCCGGTTTACTTAAATCGCCGGTAATAGTTAAACTGCGCCGATTAGCGTTGAGATGACGGACAATTTTATAGATGGCTTCAACTTGGTCACTAGCGCCGATTTTGGCCGCTAGAGTGGCTAGGTCAAGAGAAGTTCCCGTTTCCCGAACAACTTGCACGATTTTTCTTTGTAAATCCAGAATAGAAGCGGCGGCTTTTTTCCCTGCTTCTACCCCGGGTTGATGGTAGGCGTTAATGTTAACTAAACTAGCATAGAAACTAACGGCCCGTTCGTAGAGGGCGATTAAGGCCCCTACCTGACGGGGAGTAACCTCTGGGATAGTGATAGTGATAGAGTGACGACTATTTTCGTATAAAGCTTGTCGAGTACCTTGCAGTAATCCTGAGAGAAAATCACCGGCAGTGGAGCCGGTTTCCACTTCCAGGGAATCTCCTTGTCGGTCTTTTAACACTTCAATAAAAGTAGCGAAGAAATTGGGAACACCTTCTCGTAATTGTTGGACGTAGGCGTGTTGGTCCGTAGAACCTTTGTTACCATAGACGGCGATACCTTGGTACACCTTATTACCATCGAGGTCTTTTTCTTTACCGAGGGACTCCATGACCAATTGTTGCAGATAGCGGCTAAAGAGATAGAGACTGTCTTTGTAGGGCAGAATCACCATATCTTTCTCTCCCTTGCCGTTGCCCTCATGATACCAAGCTAGAGCAAGTAGGGCGCTAGGATTTTTTTTCAGGTTATGGACGCGGGTGGCGATGTCCATTTCTTTGGCCCCGGCTAACATTTCATCAATGTCGATACCCTGCAAAGCGGCCGGGAGAAGACCGACGGCGGATAGTTCTGATGTACGACCACCGACCCAATCCTGCATGGGGAAACGAGTTAGCCAATCTTGGGCGTATTTGTCCAGTTGGCTACCCGGCATAGTGACGGCGACCGCGTGTTGCGGAAAGTCTAAATCCAGTTTTTCGTAAGCGTTGCGGACCTCTAACATTCCGTTTCTCGCTTCGGGAGTGCCGCCGGATTTACTGGTGACGATAACCAGGGTGGTAGCTAAGGGTAAATGGGCTAGGGTGCGATCGATACCTTTGGGGTCGGTATTATCAATAAAAGCAATCTCTAAGGGGGGATTAAGGGGGGATAGAGCCGAACCGACGAATTGGGGACCCAAAGCAGACCCCCCGATGCCTACACAGAGAATATGGCTAAATTTTGCCCGATTGGGTGGCTTAATCGCTCCGGAGTGAATTTTCTTGACAAATTCTTTGATCTGTGCTAGGGGTTCGGTGATTTCGGCCCGCAATTCCTGGTTAGGAGCGAGTTCAGGAGCGCGCAGCCAGTAGTGGCCGACCATACGCTGTTCGTCGGGATTTGCGATCGCACCCTGTTCTAAGGCTGCCATATCTTGGAAAGCACGCTCGAATTTTGCTTCTAGACCTTTGAGAAAAGCCTCATCGAAGGGAATCCGACTGACATCGAGATAAAGTTCTAGGTTAGGGTGATAGTATAACCAATCTTGGTAACGTTGCCAGAGTTGCAGATTATCCATAAAAAAAAGCGAAATTTTTGTTTAATTACTCGTTTAGGAGAGATAAGATTCTATCCTCTCCAATCATCATACAGGTAGTTTTAGACTAGAAGTTGACGGTTAAGCATATATTAGGGGTTGGCAAAATGCTAACAGTGACGGAACTATCCCCTAATTGTTCGGCTTGCTGGTGTTGGCTGTTGATTTTTTAACCTTTCCTATGGCTATCTACTCATCCCCTCTCAAAATCGGTAATTTAGCAGTGCATAGCCGGGTCTTGCAATCACCTTTATCCGGTGTCACCGATTTAGTTTTTCGGCGCTTGGTGAGACGCTTTGCTCCTGATTCGATGCTCTATACGGAGATGGTTAACGCGACAGAAATCTCCCAGCTGCAAGAGTTACCGCAATTGATGGTTATCGGGGACAAAGAACAACCAATTAGTATGCAGTTATTTGATTGCCGTCCCGATTTTATGGCTGTGGCGGCGGAAAAAGCGGTTAAAGAAGGAGCGATGACCATCGATATTAATATGGGTTGTCCAGTTAATAAAATTACTAAAAAAGGCGGCGGTTCTTCCCTTTTACGACAGCCAGAAATTGCCGAGCAAATTGTTAGGGAAGTGGTGAGAGCGGTATCAGTGCCAGTAACGGTGAAAACTCGCTTGGGATGGAACGCTCAGGAGATTAATATTATCGATTTTGCCCGTCGTTTGGAAGATGCGGGAGCGCAAATGTTGACCCTGCACGCACGCACTAGGGAACAGGGTTATCACGGGCCGGCCGATTGGCAATGGATTAAACGGGTGAAGGAGGTTTTATCGATTCCTGTCATCGCTAATGGTGATATTGTTTCTGTGGAAGCGGCGATTAATTGTTTGGAATTTACTCGGGCCGATGGGGTGATGTGTTCGCGGGGAACCCTCGGTTATCCCTATTTAGTGGGGGAAATCGATTATTACCTCAAAACAGGCAAAAAGTTGCCGAAACCCACCTCTATTGACCTGTTAAGCCTAGCTAAAGAGCATTTACAGGGGCTATGGCTATACAAGGGACAACGCGGTATTTGGCAAGCGCGGAAACATCTGGCTTGGTATTGTCAGGATTTTACTGGTGCGGCGGTTTGGCGCGATCGGTTTTCGCGCATCGAATCCCTGGGGGAGGGCTGTGATTTAATTGATGAAGCTATTGCCCAATTAAACCTTGAAAACGAGAATATTTAGGGTCTGCTGAAAAAGTTTTTCCTGGTGGCAGGGTGTGGGGTGTAGGGTGTAGGGTGTGGGGTTTTAGCGATTTTGAAGGTGTCAATTACCTAATTTTCAG
>NZ_JAPZQJ010000273.1:0-1490 GCF_027530405.1 Microcystis sp. LE19-41.2A
TTATAACTTATCCTAATCATTGACCGAGAAAAAGTGCTGTTTTTCCATTTCAGACATAAAAAAGCCCAAAAAACCTGCCTCAACAGGTTAGAAAGATTCATGACTAAAAAAGTAATAGCAATCGCTGAAAAGGAAGTATGAGGAAGTTTAGCCATCACTTTACCTAAGCTAAATCTTCTTTTCCCCTGTCCAAATTTGCCCTCTATACAATTCCGAATCCTCTCATCATCAGCAGCTTGTTTCTTTTGTTCTTTACTAACATTTTTGGCTGGTCTTCCTAATGGGGAACCACTGATTCTGATTCCCCTTTCTTTACACCAAGCTCGGTTTTCTCTGGTTCGATAAATTTTGTCCACATGAACTGATTCTGGATAGTATCCTGTATAGTCATAATAAGCTTCTATTTGTGCTTTTAAATCTCCCGATTCATTAAAGTTATCCCAACTAATCCGGTCTAAAAATATGTAACCATCTATACAGCTTGCTGAGAATTTAGCCCCAAATTCTCCTGGTTTTCCAGCTTTTCCTCTGACTATCGGACGGATATGGGGTTGAGTTAAGCTGACAATTCTGTCTTCAATACTCTGTTTGTTATTTTGGTACATCCAGAGTTGTTGGCGAGCAACTTCTGTGACTACTAATAACAGTTTATAGTCTCTTTTTTTCAAGCTTTGTAGAGAGGCTCCTTCTGCTAAAAGTTGTTCAATATGGTCGAGATTTCTTTTCAGATATTGCAGTTGTCTTTTCAGAGCTTTTCGTCTTTGTTTGACGGTAGGTTTTCTTTTTTTTGCTACTTCTCAATAACTTTTTCTGGCTAGGAGACGATAGGTTCTCGGTTTTTGAACAAGTTTTCCTTTTAAAGTTTCCTAGAGAATATCAATAATTTTTTCGGTTTGTTTTCTTCCTTGATTTAACAGGTTTAAATCCGTAGGATAACTAATATCTGCGGGCGCACAACTGGCATCTAAAATTAATTTACCTCGATTTTCTGGTTGACTTTGGGTTTCGCTCTCTAACTTTTTTTCGGTGTTTTCTTCTTCTTTTATTTCTCTCGAATTTTTGACCATAAAGCGATTCACTTTATTAATTAGTTCCCGAGGGATTCTTTCTCGAAAGTGAACCAACATTGACGCTTCAAACCGGGGTTCATTGCTGTAGGATGAAAACCCCAAGAAGTATTGTAAATAAGGATTTTCTTTGATTTGTTCTACCGTTTCTCTATCGCTTGTTCCTCATTTTTCTTTAATAATTAATGCTCCGAGTGCTGTCCTGAATGTTTTGGCGGGTGTGCCCATTTCTTCTGAAAAAAGTGATGCGTATTCCGCTTCAAATTCTGACCAGGGAATGAGGTTGGCCATAATTACCCAACGATTATCTTGGGATAATTTCCCCTCAAAGGGCAGCTCGAAGTTTTCTGGTGGGGTTGAGGGTAACTCGCTTTTACGGTACATTAGCACTAATTAGAGAAGATGCAAGGGTGATGCAAGGGT
>NZ_JAPZQJ010000191.1:0-10075 GCF_027530405.1 Microcystis sp. LE19-41.2A
AAAGTGCCAGCCATTGCGGGGATCGGGGGAAAATTCAGGTACTTTTTCCCTGAAAATTAGGTAGTTGACCACCTGAAAATCGGTAAAACCCCACACCCCACACCCCACACCCCACACCCTGCCCCTAGGAAAAGCTTTTTGCCGCAAACCCTATTTAGGGTTTGCGGCAAAAAGTAGGGGCGAAGCATTCGGATAGAAAATCTCCGGTTTCACCGATAGGTTATGCCCGAATGCTTCGCCCCTACAGGACGCGATCGCCGCTCAAGTGGCCAGAAAAAGCCAGATCAGCAGTCTCGATTACCTTTAATAGCTGTTCGATGCGGTTTTCCGTCGGGGGGGCCAAACAGGGAAAAACGGCTAAACCGGGGATTTGATTAGCCACCTCGGTGACAGCCACATCAAGGGTGACTAGGGGTAAATTAGCTAGGGTTTGCGACTCGCTCAAGGTTTGCAGATAAGAGTATAAATCTTCTGCGATCGAACTATCGATTAAGATAGCGTCCACCTCCCAGACACCAGCTAAAAGTTCCGCCTGTTCGCAACTATCGGCCTCAATAAAACGATAATTCTCCCGAACTAATTGATTATTCCAAATCCAGCTAAAGGAAGATAAATCGGAGAAATTGGGGGCATAATGGCCGTGTAAACGCAGCAGAGTCGGAGCAGTGCGCCGTTTGCGGCTAGGAATGGGGGAAACGGTCAGATTCAGGCAAGCTTGCAGAGCTGCCGAGGTGATCGGCGGAACCAGAAAACTATCGGCCCCTTGCTGTTGACTGCGGTTGCGCTCGGAATCAGCGGCGGTGACAATAACTTTCATATCTTTGGTTTGGGGATGGGATTTCAGCAGCGTTAACACATCCCAACCGGACAACAGGGGTAGATTGGGATTGAGAAAAACACAACGGGGTTTTAACTGACGGGCTTTTTCGATCGCTTCGGTCCCGCTACGGGCGATAATGGCTTTTAATCCCAATTCACTTAAGCGATCGACAAACTGTTCGATCACTTGGGGATTAGCTTCCACCACTAACACCAGACGCTGGGGAGTGGCGGACTCCTGCTCGGCACCTTGAGGATCAACCGGCAGCAGTAAAGTGAATTGACTGCCTTCCCGGTCCTTGGAGACAAAGGATAGATCGCCACCGTGACAGCGCGCTAATTTTTGGCTGAGGAGTAAACCTAAACCTGCACCCTCAAATTGACGGGTGAAAGGACTTTCTAGCTGTTGGAATTTCTGAAAAATCAGATGCTGGGATTCTTCCGGAATACCGATCCCCGTATCCCAGACGGTAAAAGCCAGCCAATTTTCCCAACGATTGACTTTAATGCCGAAATTACCGCCATCAATGGTGAATTTTACCGCATTATCTAACAAATTCACTAACATCTGTTGTAAACGGGCTTCATCGGCCAGGGCATAATCTAACCCTGATTCAATGTCAAGACGATAGCTGCCGGGGAGATCGAGACGTTGGGGATACTTATCGACGATGGTATCGTACACCCGTTGACAGAGGCGATCGATTTTGACTCTAGCTAAAGTTAATTTTAGTTGTCCTGTCTCCAGGCGGGTTAAATCGAGGAGATCATTGACCAGAGCCATCAACTGGCGACCGCTGCGATAGATTAAATCGGCATATTTCGACTGTCGGGGGTTAAGTTCACCGATTTTTTGTTCCCGCAGCAGATTGGAGAGACCGATCACGGCGGTGAGGGGCGATTTAAACTCATGGCTGACACAGGCGAGAAATTCATCCTTAAGACGATTTAAATGGACTAAATCGGCATTTTTAACCGCTAATTCCTGACAATATTGCTGTTGTTCCGTGATATCGGTGGCCAACAGTAACCACAGTCCCGAAGTTTTCTCGAGCAAGGGATAATTATCCGCCCAATTTAACGGCGCGGACAACAGTCGCCAAGTCTTGGTTAAACCCGATGTCACCGTTTCTAGACGCTGGGGAAACAGGGGAGGAGTGGGGGATGGGCGGGTTAAGGGGTCATTAACCAAAGCAAAGGGAAAGTTATCGATATTAGCGGGGAAAGCCGCCCCGATTTGTTGACACCAAGCCTGATTTTGGTATAAAATTCCCGCTTCTGGACTGTAGAGCAGCAGCGGCAGCGGTAATTGTTCCAGAAATTCCAGAGGACGATCGCTGCGGGGGAGGGAATTGCGATCGCTGATGCGGGGCTGCGGGGGAGGATCATCGAGAATCGAGTACCCGAGACAAAATTGGAGAAGTTTGCCCGTGTCTAAGCGTCCTAACAGTTTGCCCTGAGCATCCACTAAAATGGGGACTAAGGCGAGCGCTTCTCCCGTCAGGGTTGCCAGAAACTCACTTACGGCCATGCGAGCGTTAAGAGGGATAATCGGACGCAGCCAACCGCTCAGATCCAGGCAGCTGGAGGAGGGGTTTCTGGTTTCGGGGTGCTGTTGTTGATAGAGGAGGTAAGCAATCAGGGTTTGACTCTCAATCAGTCCTAGGGGACAATACCGCTCATCCACCACCACGATCGCTTCTGGATTGCCCGTATTAATTAAATCGCAAAGACTTGCCCGGTCAATAATTAATTCACAGGCAGTGACGGATTGATTAAAGTGATGGAGGCTGAGGGTAACGCTAGGCATGGGGATAATTGGGTGGGCGGTGGCGGTAACTTTAGGGCATAATTAGGGTTTGCGGCAAAAAGTTTTTCGGTGGGGGCAGGGTGTAGGGTGTAGGGTGTAGGGTATAGGGTTTTACCGATTTTCAGGTGGTCAATTACCTAATTTTCAGGGCAAAAGTCCCGGAATTTTCCCCCTGCTCACTCCCATCCCCGGCACTTTTGGATTTCAAAAAGGTCTAAAAGTATTATCCAACAAGGTTTTTAGATTTATTCAGCCAGCCCTAATTAACAAACTGATGGCCAAACTATTAGTAGTCCTAGAACTTGAATCTACCTTGATTATGACGCTTGCTCATCTAGAGGACCGCTCCATTGATTACAATTAACTACAATACCCACTGCCAAAAAGCAAAGTTAACTTTAACTTCCCCGATCTGATGGCGAGGGGGTTGTCTTCTCAACAGAGAAAGCCTAACCTATAGTTTGTTATTTTCTATCTACCTTGCGGGTGAGAAAACGTTGCCTCCGAGACTGACTATTTATGCTTTTGTCCCAACGGACCCACCCTTGACGGGAGTGAGTTCACCTCCGGGGCTGGTTAATTCTTTGACGGCTTTATTGGCTAATGAACGCTATCATCTGACCCTAGGGTCGTCTTCTAGCGAATTACTGGCTAATATCGAGGCACA
This sequence comes from Microcystis sp. LE19-41.2A, assembly GCF_027530405.1. NCBI lineage: Bacteria > Bacillati > Cyanobacteriota > Cyanophyceae > Chroococcales > Microcystaceae > Microcystis > Microcystis sp. LE19-41.2A. The sequence goes on from NZ_JAPZQJ010000191.1 coordinate 3,297, forward strand.
GAAGGAAAAAATCGATTGTTTGCTGGTGGTCTTTCATCCTTCCCTACAGCCGACTTTTAATCAACTCTACGAAGGGGGGATTTTACTGCCAGTAGTGATCATTGTCGCTGACAAGAACATCACTGCCGAGACGAATGACTCTCCCACCTGTCTCTATCATAGTGCCGAATTACAAATTACCGTCAAGGAATTAGACAGCATCACCTCGGTAATCGACCAAGCGATCGCTCGATTTCTCCATTTAGCTCCTAATTGCTCTTTTTCCGAACCTACCACGATTGTTAACCAACCAAATCCCGTGGAAAATAATCACAGTTTTCTCCTCCTACAACAGCGCCGTTTAGCGGAAAAATTAAAAGAAAGACTCGGCTATTTAGGTGTTTACTACAAACGCAACCCGCAGCTATTCTATCGCAATCTTGCCCCAGAGGAAAAAAACGAATTACTGCGGGAATTAAGAAGAGATTATCGGGAGATTATTTTAAATTACTTCCAACAGGATTATCCGATTAATCAAGCGATCGATGAGTTGGTTAATAATGTCTTTTTTACCGATCTCTCAGTGTCGCAAATTCTGGAAATTCACATGGAGTTAATGGATGAATTTTCCCAACAGTTAAAATTAGAAGGCAGAAGTGAGGAAATTCTCCTAGATTATCGTCTCGCTCTCATTGATATCCTTGCTCACTTGGGGGAAATGTATCGTCGTTCCATACCTCGCGAGGATATCCCTTATGATTTATTATTGGGAATAGACTAAAATCTCCCCAATAAATAACAATAAACTCGTATCCCCAGCCCCTTTTATCTTAACCTATGAGCGTCTTTAAAAAAACCTATGTTTTAAAACTGTACGTCGCCGGCAATACCCCCAACTCCGTGCGTGCCTTGAAAACCCTGAAAAATATCCTAGAAGAGGAATTTCAGGGAGTGTATGCGCTCAAGGTGATTGACGTGCTGAAAAACCCGCAACTAGCGGAGGAAGACAAGATTCTCGCTACTCCTACCCTCGCGAAAGTCCTCCCTCCCCCGGTGCGGAAAATTATCGGTGATTTGTCCGATCGAGAGAAGGTTCTGATCGGTTTAGACTTACTGTACGAGGAAATTCGTGAACGAGAAAATGATAGCTAGGCCTTCGGCAATAGGTGATTAGACGGGTTATATTTATTGAAGGAGAAATGATCGGGGCGTAATCTAGTACGTTTATGGGAAAGTCAAGAGTCAAGGGACATCAAGATGGTATAAAGTATCTAGTCAGGCCTGATATGTTTCTGTGGAAAAATTAGATAAAAATCCTACTCTTTAAATATTCGCTGGATAAATAATGACTCAATCTAACTCTAATAGCCAATTGAATCCACCGATTAAACCGAAAGGTGTTCGCAAAATTAGAACCCTAATTGAAGGTTTTGATGAGATCACTCACGGTGGTTTACCCATGGGGCGAACTACCTTAGTTAGTGGCACTTCTGGCACGGGAAAAACCCTGCTTGCTGTGCAATTTCTCTACCACGGGATCAAGTATTTTGACTATCCGGGACTGTTTGTTACTTTTGAAGAATCTCCCACCGATATTATCCAAAATGCCTATAGTTTTGGTTGGGATTTAGAAGAATTAATTGACCAGGGTAAGTTATTTATTCTCGATGCTTCTCCGGATCCGGAAGGTCAAGAGGTGGTGGGTAGTTTTGATCTTTCGGCCCTGATCGAGCGCATTCAATACGCAATTACCAAATATAAAGCAAAACTGGTATCAATTGACTCTGTAACTGCTGTTTTTCAGCAGTACGAAGCGGTGTCAGTGGTGCGGCGGGAAATTTTTCGGCTCGTGGCCCGGTTAAAATTATTAGGAGTGACTTCAATTATGACCACGGAACGTATCGAAGAATACGGAGCGGTGGCCCGTTTTGGTGTAGAGGAATTTGTCTCTGATAATGTGGTAATTATGCGGAACGTCCTAGAGGGAGAAAGACGACGCAGAACGGCGGAAATCCTCAAATTACGGGGAACAACCCACATGAAGGGGGAATATCCCTTTACTATCACCAATGATGGCATTAATATCTTCCCCCTCGGTGCGATGCGTTTAACTCAGCGCTCCTCTAATGTCCGCATTTCTTCGGGAGTAAAAACCCTCGATGATATGTGTGGGGGCGGTTTTTTCAAGGATTCGATTATTTTGGCTACAGGAGCAACCGGTACGGGTAAAACTCTCTTAGTTAGTAAATTTCTGGAAGAAGGCTGTAGGCGCGGTGAGCGGGCGATTTTGTTCGCTTATGAAGAATCTCGCGCCCAATTGTCCCGAAATGCTTCTTCTTGGGGGATCGATTTTGAGGAGATGGAACGCAAGGGATTATTAAAATTGTTGTGTTCTTACCCGGAATCGGCGGGATTAGAAGACCATTTACAGATGATTAAGTCGGAAATCTCGGAATTTAAACCCTCCCGTATTGCCATCGATTCTCTATCGGCGCTCGCGCGCGGGGTGACAAATAATGCTTTTCGGCAATTTGTGATCGGGGTGACAGGATACGCCAAACAGGAGGAAATTACGGGATTTTTCACCAATACTACCGACCAATTTATGGGAGCGCACTCGATCACCGAATCCCATATTTCTACGATTACCGACACGATTTTAATGTTGCAGTATGTGGAAATTCGCGGCGAAATGTCGCGAGCGATTAACGTCTTTAAGATGCGTGGTTCTTGGCACGATAAAGGGATTCGTGAATATACTATCAGTCAGGATGGGGCGGATATCAAGGATTCTTTCCGCAATTACGAGCGGATTATTAGTGGTTCTCCAACTAAAATTAGCGTCGATGAAAAGAGTGAATTATCGCGGATTGTTCGCAATGTGCGCGAAAAATTACAGGATGAATAATCGGGGGTTGACTGATGGAGATTATTTTGAAGGGCGATCGGGTAAAGTTGGTCTTAGGGAAAATAACCACCAGATCAACAAACCTAATAAAATCCAGAGAATATCTTTAACCAGGCGAATTTTTAAAAACTGTGCTTTCTAGATTTTTTGTCCTCAATCCAGACTTTTGGGGGGTAGAACCCCCCAAACCCCGGAGCGCATTAGTTTTTCGGTGGGATGCTTACACGCAGTTGTTCATATATTTGTACTAATTTAAAAGTTACTGATAATACTAAATCTGGTTATTAAAGACTGATTATTTATTCCCCTTTTTGCATGAGCGCATGAGTACATGAGTGCCTATCCTGATATGTTACCTATACTCAACGGATTTAGTATGATTGAGATTATTTTGAAGAGCGATCGGGTAAAGTCGGTCTTAGGGAAAATAACCACCAGATCAATAAACCTAATATAATCCAGAGAACATCTTTAACCCGGCGAATTACGGAAATCGCTAAACCTAATTCTAGACTGCCGGTTAAGGAAGCACCCAGCAGCACTAAAGAACCTTCTAAAGTACCGATATTAGCAGGAATAAAAAAGGTTCCAGCGCGCACTAATTGGGCAACAGAATCAAATAACCAAGCATCGGCAAAACTAATCGGATGTTGGAGAAACTGCATTAAAACATAGATTTCTAAAACTCCGAGAGGCCAATTGAGAAAACCGACGATCAAGCCATTTCTAAATAGGGGCAGATTACGATAAAATTCCCCTAAACGATCATCGACACTGCGAAGATTTTCTAAAGGTTTAACTAGGCGATCACCTAAAAAAGAATGACCTAATCGATTAACTATTCTGGAGGATAAACGGAATCGCTGAATCAAGAAAAATATCAGGATACAACTGGAGAATATAGCAAGACTTAATCCGGTAAAAGTTTTAAAAGAATTGGAGAATTTTGGGGAAGCTAGGAGCAGAAAAAAACCGATAATTGCAAAGAAGACAAGGGAAGCAGTATTTAATGTCTTGGTCAGAATAATCGAGGCACTGGTTTCTTTATAGCTAATCTGATAGTGAGTTTTCAACATCACTGCTTTAAAACCTTCTCCTCCCAAAGAAGCGAAGGGAGTCACGCGATTAAAGGCTGCCCCTACCATGTAAATTAATAATAGGCGAATTGTCCATCGAGGTTGGATAGGAATGCTTTTAAAAGTTAGTTGCCAAGTAAAAACATCGGTGAGGAATTCTAGGAAATAAAAAATAATTACTAATGTCATTCCCCACCAACCGACTAGGGTGATTTGTTGCCAAACTTCTTGCAGATTTGTTTTGCGTAAAATTACCCCTAGTAAAACAAAACCTAAACCCAGAAAGATAAATTTAAGATATTTCATAAGTAGTCGTGCAAAATTAATTTCTTGGTTAGGATATAGGCAAAAGGCAAGAAGTAGTTATACTAAATCCTGTTTAAAAGATATAAAAGAGCGGGAATTATGACTTAAGTAGCTGGTTATAATTAAATTAAAAATGGATTTTAGGTTCGATCCCCCCTGCCCCTCTTGATAAGGTAGGGTTGATTCATGAATCAACCCTACCCTTGATAAGGAGGGTGTCTGATAATTTTTAACGCCTACCTACTTATGACTGATAACTGATAACTGATAACTGATAACTGATAACTAAAAATAGTTCCAACGTTGAATAAATGGTAGCCAATGGGATTCGACTAACTCGATCGCTTTTGGGTCTGGGGGATAATTATTTTTTTTATATCCTTGCAGACTAGCGATATATTTCTCAAAGCGAGGCATAGATATTTTTAAGTCGGGAAGTTGCAGTTGATCGTAGATTTTCTCGATTTGTGCTAGGGGTTCTTTTTCTAAATCTTCAAAACGAATTTCTACAAAACTATCGGCGGGTAAATCGGCACTATCTCGCAGGAGAGAATTGATCATTGGGGGATAACTTTTTAGAATTACCTGCTCGATTTCATCTGTGGATAAATTATCGTAGGATTGCAGTGCTAGTTCTGGTAGGATGCGGGTAAAAAAGTGGCGGGTTGAGGGAAAAACTCGATAGGGATTGCGGTAGATATGAATAAATTTAGCATCGGGCCAGATAGCTCGCAATTTGGCAATGTGTGCCGCATAAACGTGGTTTTTGATTAGTAATTGTTTGCCTCTTTGATGGATGGAAACTTTTTTTAATAGATGAGTATGCCAACGCTGCCAAGTGGCGATTTCTTTCTCGCTGCAGCCCTGAAAAAAAACCCCTCGATCGAAATGGTACTGAAAACGTTGGGGAAAGTATAAACCATGGTAGTAGGAAAGGGGGATCATGCTGGCCAGGGCGATCGAGTCTTCTTGGGGTGAATCGGGAGTAACAGCGACGTTATCCACATGGCGATCGCTCGGTAGGGCTAATTCTAGCAGCGGTTGAAATAAGCGGACGATACCGAGGATATCCCAGGGTAATCCCACCGCTAGGGGCGAAATATAGCCAAATTGCTCCGATTGACCGAGTAAATTGTGCAGATGGGTCGTGCCGCTGCGCCAATAGCCGACAATAAAAATGGGTGCTTTTACCTGCACGCGGCGCTCATAAAACCCTGTCATCAAAATTCGTTCTAGGGTAGAAAAAGGCAGTCGCGCCAGGGTAACTGCCAGCGCCAGGGTTGCCGGGGCGAAATTGGGGCGATCGATGCCGCCATTAGTCAAAAATAAACGTAATAGGGTACTAAGGTTACTACCACAAAGGGGATGAAACAAACTGGACATATTAACTATTTTTTAGCGTTTTTTTGGCGGATAGCTTGGCTGGCCAAGGTTTTGCCGAATTCCCAAGCGGCCCCTAGGGCTGATTCATTCTAACAAATCGCAAAGCCTGAACCACTTGTTATCAAGCCATCTTTGCCCCTTTGTAATGGATAAAAGGATAAAGGATAAAAAGCCTAAACCTCTGAAAAGATTTAGAGCTATAGTTGGGAGAATTGACAAATTACTAACAGCTTGAAAGTCAGTTAAAGGTAAAGTATCTTCCTTAAAAATTACGTCTTTTACCCAGTGCAACTGATTTTCTATGTTCCAATGACCTCGAATTTTTCGAGCAAAAGTTTGAGCACTTTCTACCAAACTACTAATGTACTAGGCACAATTATAATACCCTTCTCCCCCTCTTTCACCATACCTTTCCACTTTGATATAACTTTTAATGTGTTCCCAAACATTATTAAAGGGATGAGTTACATTAAAGACTGATGTTAGAAGTGTTGAACGTTGAGAAAAGTCAGACAAAAAATGCTATTATAGATAGAATCTAGACAACTTATTCCCCCTCACAATAGGGAGTTTGCCCTGATGACGAATTTCTCAAAACTCATAAAAGAGCTTCTCAAACCACTGCCTAAAAATTACTACCCCGCTTGGCTCTTCGTTACCCTTTATGCTAAATCAACATACAAGATGCCAAGATAACATACTTCTAACCCAAAAATTCCGAAAGTTTCTAAAGCCATAGGCTCTCCGTTTTATTAGTTTCAGTTTATTGTTGATTCCCTCGACCACCCCATTCGTTGTCCTTCGCTCAAAATAACTAATGATTTCTCCAAACCAGTTTCGGATTTTTTGACAACTCTTGGTAAAAACACTGGAGGATTTTGCCAACCATTCTGAGATAGATAGCAGTCCTTCTGTCGGATTCTCTGAGGTTTCATAAATCTTTCTAAATTCTTCCTTTAACTCGTGCATCTTTTTCAAATTTGGTCAATTCTCTGGTGGTGATTCGGTAGTAGTGATGGCGGCTTAATCCTTTGCTTTGCTGTGCATTGTAGTCATGGATAAAATACCAAAGGGTTCCCCAACGTGATTCTCCATTTTTTTAGAGAAAGATAGACTCTCTCTCACCA
>NZ_JAPZQJ010000008.1:0-3603 GCF_027530405.1 Microcystis sp. LE19-41.2A
GATCGCTCTCCCGATGCTGCTTGGATACCTTTAGAAAAATGGCAAGCTTTAACCCCACAACAAAAGGAAAGATTTTTACCTCTATCTCCCGATTTTGTCATTGAATTAATGTCTCCTAGTGATAGCCTAGAAACTACTAGGAAAAAAATGCAGGAATATTTAGATAATGGGACTCGTTTAGGTTGGTTAATCAATAGAAAAACGAGAGAAGTAGAAATTTATCGTCAAGGACAGGCAGTAGAAATTTTAACTAATCCAGAGAGTTTATCGGGGGAAAGTATTCTGCCAGAATTTAGTTTAAATCTTACTTTGATTTGGTAAATCAGAGGTAGTGATTGCCGTTTAACGCTTTGCTTTGTTGGGCATTGTCTTCATCGATAAAATACCGAACTTGAGTTTTAAGGAAGATAGTCAGAATCAAGGATTTCTGCAAGGGTGAAGGGTGATTCAATCGGGAATAAATCAGCAGAGAGAAGATACTTTCTTACAGTATCTTCTCTGGCTGCTTGGTAACAATCTATCCAGATTTCAGGAATCAATCTTCTCAGACTTGGACTCTCTTTTAATAAGCGTTGAACTTGTCGGCGTTGTTCAACAATTGTGCTGCGCCATCCTTGAGCATTTGCTTCCTTTTCAGTTAGCCAGTAAGTCAATTTAAGCAAATGTTCGGCAATGACGGTTAAGCGACTTTCTAGTTCTCGTTTTTCACTCCTTCCCATCGTTTCAATTTCTTCGATCAAATTTTCCAGGTCTAATTTTTCAAAACGATGTTCTTTGAGTAAATTAGCGGTTTCTTGTAACCATCGGTAGAAATCTTCTTGATAAAGACTTTTACCTGAGGAGACTAAAGACTTTTCGATGCTCATTTGATGATGACCTAGAAAAAAGAATTCTTAGATAATTTAGAAGCGAATCCCCGATCTCAAAAAGATTGGCAGAATATCGCAGGATGACCCCTTAAAACATCAGAGCTTTAAATTTAAGCTAAAATTGGGTAAAACATCTTCACCCGATAAATCAGTGGGATTTTCTAATATTTCTACCTCTTTTCCTTGACGATAAATTTCAACTTGCCGATTCTGGGGATCGATTAACCAGCCTAACCTTGCGCCATTTTCCCTATATTCGAGCAGTTTTTTCTGTAATTTGTCAAGACTATCGGATTCAGAGCGCAATTCCACCACAAAATCGGGACAGAGGGGAATAAATCCCTTTTTCTGCTTAGGGGTTAAAGATTCCCAGCGTTCTCGACTCACCCAAGATAGATCAGGAGAACGAATCGCCCCATTTGGTAGTATAAATCCGGTGGAAGAGTCAAACCCGACTCCTAAAGCTTCGTTTTCTTCGCACCAGCGACCCAGTTGAGTCGTTAAGCTAAAATTACGCTGTCCTGATTCGCCACCTGTCGGGGGATTCACGATTAATTCTCCTTGGGCTGTACGTTCTAATTTTAAGTCACGGTTGACCGCAGCAAGGGCTTCAAACTGTTCAAGGGTGATAGAGAGAGCGATCGCGCTAGGAATTTCTAAGGAGAGGGTTTCGGGTGAGGTGGTAACTGCTAACATAGTCTTTTGATCCAGTGCAACTTATACTAAGTAGGTGGGTGTTAAAAATTGTCAGATACCCCCCTTATCAAGGGGGGCAAGGTAGGGTTGATTCATGAATCAACCCTACCCTGAATCAACCCTACCCTGAATCAACCCTACCCTGAATCAACCCTAGGGGCAGGGGGGATCAAAGACAAATCTATCTTCAATTTAATTGAAACCACTTACTATTAAAGATTATTTGTCAAGTTTCTGCACAGAATTCTTTAGCTTGCGCTGAACAAATTCCCGATTTTTTGGGGAAACTTCCACCTCGATCGGGCGGTTTCACTAAATAACAGGTTACAATAGCCAATAATTAACTAAATTTACCTAAAAACTATCGATCGTGTTCTACGCTATTGATTTCGGAACCAGTAATACCGTCATTACTCGTTGGAATGGGGCGACAAATAGGGCCGAAACCGTGAAATTATCGGAGTTATCCCAACAAATAGCCGACAATCCCCCCCTAATTCCCAGTTTACTCTATATTAAATCAGCCAATCCCCTGCAAGTAATTGCCGGTCAAGCGGTACGGGATCGGGGTTTAGATAGCGATCGAGATCCGCGTTTTTTTCGTCGCTTTAAACGAGGTATCGGGGCAAAAATTCAAGGATTTTTACCGGAATTAGAGGAAACTGTCCTCAGTTTCGAGGGGGTTGGCCAATGGTTTCTCGATAGCATCATCGACAACTTAAAAAACACCACCCCGGAAACCCCCCAATCTCTAGTTTTAACCGTTCCCGTCGATAGTTTTGAAAGTTACCGCAATTGGTTAAGCAATGTTTGTCAGGGATGGGAAATCGAACAAATTCGCCTAATTGATGAACCCACGGCCGCCGCTTTGGGTTATGGAACCACGGGTGATCAGGTGATTTTAGTGGTAGATTTTGGCGGTGGCACCCTCGATCTTTCTTTGGTACAATTAGATTTAGATAATCCTCAAAAAAATCAAGGTTTTATTCTCAAGTGGGGAGAAAAACTTTTAGGCAATAATTCCGCCCAAAAAACTAAACTAGCGAGAGTTTTAGCCAAGGCGGGGACAAATTTAGGGGGGTCAGATATCGACGATTGGATTGTCGATTATTTTGCCCAAAAGCAATCTTTAGCGAAAACTTCCCTGACTACTCGTCTAGCAGAAAGATTAAAAATTAAACTTTCTTCCCAATTAACCGCCGAGGAGGTATATTTTGATGAGGAAAATTTCGAGAGTTATGAGTTAAGCTTAGATCGAGAACAATTGACCGATATTCTCCGACAACAAAACTTTTTTAATCAATTAGATGATTTAATGACGGGAGTTTTGCAACAGGGAAGACGCAATGGAATTGAAGTTAGCGACATCGATGCGGTGTTATTAGTTGGGGGAACTGTACAAATTCCGGCGGTAAAAGATTGGGTGCGACAGTATTTTGATAGTAGTAAAATTAAAGAGGATCGACCCTTTGAAGCGATCGCTTTGGGAGCGTTACAATTAGCCCAAGGTTATCAAGTCAAGGATTTTCTCTATCATAGCTACGGCATTCGTTACTGGAATCGTCGCAAAAATGCCCACGCTTGGCATCCAATTATTAACTCTGGACAACCCTATCCCATGGAAAAACCCGTGGAATTAGTCCTAGGTGCTTCCGTGGACAATCAACCTAGCATTGAATTAATTATCGGCGAATTAGGGACGGAAAGGGGGGCAATGGAGGTCTATTTTGATGGTGATAAATTAATTACTCGTTCCCTCGGTAATGGAGAAACTAGCGTTCAACCCTTAAATGATCGCGAGGGGGCCCGATCAATCGCTAAACTCGATCCTTTAGGTTTTCGGGGTAAAGATCGCATTAAAGTGCAGTTCTGGATTGATGATCAGTGTTTCCTGCGGATTAATGTGGAAGATTTACTCAGTCAAGAATTGTTACTAAACAATCAAATTGTCACCAAATTAAGCTAGGGTTTACGGCAAAAAGTTGCTCGTGGGGGCAGGGTGTGGGGTGTAGGGTGTGGGGTGTGGGGTATAGGGGGA
>NZ_JAPZQJ010000240.1:0-6980 GCF_027530405.1 Microcystis sp. LE19-41.2A
ACACATTTGTTACGGATGAATTGAGCAGTACGAATAGCATCGTCTATGGCTTGATACTGTTGAGTTTTAGCTTTAACTTTAAACTCTAAGACAAACATTTTACGCAGGGGGGACTTAGACAAAATCAGTATAGCACAATAAAAGTTAAGTTAACAAGATATAGTTTAAAAAGCCGTCCTAAAAGGACGGGGCTTTAACCCAAAATTTCGGTAATCGATAGCCCGTGGGGGATCACCTTCCCTCCTCTATCCTGGTGTCAGTTCGGGTTAAGGAAATTTTGCCATGACTTCTAGAGGAGAATCAGGGTTGTTGCTTATTCCGAACTCTGGTTATCTAACTTATCGTCGTCTAACCCACCCGACATTATCTGCTATACTAAAAAGCGTAGTCGTTATGAGTTGCATTTACGGTTATGACTGTCGAGAATTTAGTCATTATTGGTTCGGGACCCGCGGGATATACGGCGGCGATTTATGCGGCGCGTGCGAACTTAAAACCCTTGATGTTTGAGGGTTTCCAAGCGGGAGGCATTCCGGGGGGACAATTGATGACCACCACAGAAGTAGAAAATTTCCCCGGTTTTCCCGAAGGAATCACTGGTCCGAAGCTCATGGAAAGAATGAAGGAACAGGCCGAAAGATGGGGGACCCAATGCTATACCGAAGATGTTATCTCGGTGGATTTAAGTCAGCGTCCTTTTGCCATTCGTTCCACCGACCGGGAAGTGAAGGCCAATAGTATTATTATCGCCACGGGAGCCACTGCCAAACGCTTAGGATTACCCAGCGAGGCCCAATTCTGGAGTAACGGGATTTCCGCTTGTGCTATCTGTGACGGTGCTACACCGATATTTAGAGAGGAAAACCTCGCTGTCATCGGTGGCGGTGACTCCGCAGCCGAAGAAGCCGTATATTTGACTAAATACGGCTCCCACGTCCATTTATTAATTCGCGGGGAAGCGATGCGTGCCTCGAAAGCAATGCAGGACCGGGTGTTAAATAATCCGAAAGTTACCGTTCATTTTCATACCCAAGCGGTGGATGTGTTCGGTACAGGCAGTAAAATGGCAGGATTACGCATTAAAAACTCGCAAACGGGAGAAATCAGTGAATTAGCCGTTAGAGGGTTATTTTATGCCGTCGGTCACACTCCCAATACTTCCCTATTCCAAGGACAACTAGAATTAGACGAGGTGGGTTATGTGAAAGTCAAACCGGGGACTGTTGCTACCAGCGTCGAGGGGGTTTTTGCCGCCGGAGATGTGCAGGACCACGAATACCGTCAGGCAATCACTGCCGCAGGTACGGGGTGTATGGCGGCGTTATTGGCAGAAAGATGGTTATCGGAGCATAATTTAATCCAAGAATACCGTCAATCAGCCACTTCTGAACATTACGAGACGAAAACCGTTAGCGAAACCCCGGCCGATACGGAGGAAACTTTTGATATTCACAAAACCCGTCACGTTGGGGGTTATGCTTTGCGGAAATTATTCCACGACGGCGATCGCTTGTTAATGGTAAAATATGTTTCTCCCACCTGTGGCCCCTGTAAAACCCTGAAACCGATTTTAGATAAAGTGGTCGATGAGTACGATGGCAAAATTTATTTTGTGGAAATTGACATCGAAGCTGACCCGGAAATTGCCAAAATGGGTCAAGTAACTGGGACTCCCACGGTACAATTCTTTAAGGACCGGGAATTAGTAAAAGAAATGCGCGGAGTCAAACAAAAAAGCGATTTTCGTCAAGTAATTGAGAGTTATCAATAATCAGTTATCAGGAGTCAGGAGTCAGGAGTCAGGAGTCGGTCGTTAGGAGATAGGGTGATAGGGTTTTGGGGTGATAGGGTGATAGGGTGATAGGGAAATTTCATCCAAATGCTCCACTCCCCCACTTCCCCACTCCCCCACTTCCCCACTTCCCCACTTCCCCACACCCCACTTCCCCACTTCCCCACTCCCCAACACCCCACACCCCACACCCCACACCCCACACCCCACACCCTATGCTAGAGGCCTTACAATTTGATTTTATGCGCCATGCGATTGCCGCAGGAATATTAGTTAGTATTGCCTGTGGGATTGTCGGTACTTTGGTAGTAGTTAATCGCGTGGTTTTTATCAGTGGTGGAATCGCTCACGCTGCCTATGGAGGGATAGGAATCGGTTATTTTTTTGGGATTAATCCCCTGGTGGGGGCGATATTTTTTACCTTTTTTTCGGCTTTAGGCATGGGTTTTTTACAGCGTCGCATCCGGGAGAGAGCCGATACTTTAATCGGGGTTATGTGGGCGATTGGTATGGCGATTGGGGTAATTTTTATTGATTTAACCCCCGGTTATAAAGCTGATTTAATGAGTTATCTTTTCGGTAGTATTTTAACTGTACCGAGGGATGATTTATGGATAATGGCGGGCATAGATATATTAATTATCACCTTAGTTAGTATCTTTTATAAAGAGTTGTTAGCCATATCTTTTGATGAAACCTTTGCGATTATTCGCAATATTCCCGTGGAGATAATTTACTTAGGTTTAATGGGAATAACCGCTTTAACTATTGTGGCAGTAATGCAGGTGGTAGGATTAATTATGGTAATTGCTTTATTAACTATTCCCGCCGCTATCAGTGGACAATTTGTTAAAAATATGAAGGGAATGATGATCCTAGCGATTATTTTAGGAATTGTCTTTACTTTAGTGGGTTTGTGGTTATCCTATAGTTTAAATCTCACCTCAGGGGCGACAATTATTTTAGTGGCAGGATTGGGCTATTTAATCAGTCTTACTTGGAAACCTTTCATCCTAACTATCACCAGAAAAATATCTAATCTTTAAGGCTCTCCCCTAGTTGTGGTGATCAGAAAAAGTTATCTAGGGGAGGGTGAAGGCAATTCACCCCCACATTGCCCCACATTAGTTGTTCTCTAGAGGCCGATGGGATAGTCTTACCAATTATAACCCTAAACGCTGCTTTTGGCGGGCTTTATAGGAGGCTAACAGCCAGATAGAACCAGAAATCAAAGAAGGAGCAAGGACGAAAAAAGTGGCCATGGTTACGGGATGTTCCCGGCCCCACACCCAATAGATCATCACGGCAAAAATCAAGCCACAGTAAGCTAGTCCTAGAAAGGGGATGCCAATAACTAAAATGGCGAATCGAGTCTCTTTATCCATAAAATATCGGGATGGCAGCGAAAATTTAGCTGATGGGTTCCGTTTGTCCATATCTTTAGTTATAATCTTCCTTCTGGGATTGCTTGCGGAAAAATAAGGTATTTTTTAGAATTAGGCGCTGATTATTGGGAGGCCTTCCTTGTCGAAAGAAAGATTAGATTTATTATTAGTAGCCAAAAATCTCTGTGATTCCCGTCAACAGGCACAGCGATTAATTCGCGCTGGAGAGGTGAAAGTCAATCACCAAATCATTGATAAACCGGCCACAGAAATCGATCCAGAAGCGGTGATCGAGGTTAAGCAGAAACTGCCCTATTTGTCAAGGGGGGGCGAAAAATTAGCCAAGGCCTTAGAATTGTTTGCCATCGATGTCAGCGATCGCATTTGTTTAGATGGAGGCATTTCCACGGGGGGATTTACCGATTGTCTCTTGCAAAAAGGAGCAAAACGGGTTTATGGGGTCGATGTGGGTTATGGACAAGTGGCCTGGAGTTTACGGCAGGATCAACGAGTTATGTTACTAGAAAGAACTAATTTTCGCTATTTAACCCCAGAAAAGTTATACGGACAGGAAAAACCCGCCGATTTAGCAGTTATGGATCTGTCTTTTATTTCCCTGACCAAAGTTTTACCGACCCTGTGGACGCTATTAAATCCACCGCGAGAGGCGATTTTATTGGTCAAACCCCAATTCGAGGTGGGACGGGAAAAAGTCGGCAAAAAAGGGGTAGTTCGCGACCACCAAGACCAAGCGGGGGCGATTTTTCAGGTTTTACAGGCCGCCGCAGTCTTAGGATGGTTCTATCGGGGTTTAACTTGGTCTCCCATTACCGGACCTGCGGGTAATGTGGAGTATCTTCTCTGGTTGTCCACCGATACTGGCCAAGTTAGTCCCAGTTTAGCCGCGATCGCAGAAATCACCCAAGCAGCGATCGAACAGTTTTAACCCCAGTGTTTTGTCAAGGCAGTGGGGAGATTTTCAGAAAAACCCTTGACAAATGGCGAGACTTGCTTTATACTTTATGTATAATGGGTATCCGTGCGCCCATATATATAGGGTTTTTCGGCGAAGATAAGAGAGAAAAAAATAGACTCAAAAATCGGGTTGGGTAGGAAGAGGACAAAGGTATGAAGAGGGAAATTTTCTCTCCCCGACAAGCATTAAACAAAGCATTTCTGAGAGTCAAACCGAATCTTTGTCAGGTAGAGAAGTTTCCAACCCACCCCCAGACAACTCTTGGGGAGCAGGGGAGATGTATTCTTACATACAAAAACGATGATCGGGCAGTTCAATCTATTGGAAAATGGGAGAGATAACCCGAAAAATTCTTGTTAAATCATGTTAAGTCCCGTAGAGACGATTAAAATTCTCGAAAATCATCCCGATCGCACTTTTCCAGCTGGTGAAGTTATTTTTGCCGATGGCACGGAGGGCGAGTTAATGTACGGTATTCTTAGCGGAGAAGTGGAGATGTATATCAAGGGACAATTGATAGAAACTCTAGAAAAAGGGGATGTATTCGGAGCAGGAGCGCTCCTGCATGGGGATAAACTGCGAGAATCCACAGCTATTGCCAAAACTGATTGTAAATTAGCCTATCTCAATCAACCGCAGTTTTTATTTGCCGTGCAGGAAACCCCCATGTTTGCGATCGAAGTGTTAAGAAGTTATTCCGATCGCTTTCGCAAGTTGAAAAAAATCTTCACCGGTGAAGCATAGAGGAGCAAAGGAAAGCCATCCCCTGAAAACTATTGACCGAAAATCTCACCGATAGTTAAACGGGAACCATTGACCAAATCCCCACCAGAACGCGGTGATTTTCCCGATAATTGCACTTCTTTTAATAATAATAAACCCTCACCCGTCTGCACTACCGGCCCGAAATTTTTCCAGAGAGCCACGATCGCTCCCACTTCTCCGCTTAGATGAGAAAGGTCTTTTGTCTGTAATTCTCGAGGAAGTTGACCGAGATCCTCTAGGGGAATAGTGGCCATCACTTTTAGGGGTTGTCCCCGTAAAGTGGTCAGCGCATGAGGATAAAAACCCCGGACTCGATCGTGAATTCTCCGGCCCGAATCTTGCCAGTTGATTAGATAGTCAGATTTTTGAATTAAAGGGGCATAGGTGGCATCGTCGTTATTTTGAGGAATTGGGGTAATTTCTGCTCGATCGAGCTTAGAGAGGGTTTCTAGGAGCAAATCCGCCCCCATTTGTCCTAGGGTTGCTCCCACCTGTTCGGCATTGTCAAAAAGAGCGATCGGGGTGTAGGCTTTCAGTAGCATCGGTCCGGTATCCATGCCCGCATCCATTAACATGGTGGTAATGCCGGTTTCTTTTTCTCCCCTAGCGATGCACCACTGCACGGGGGCTGCTCCCCGATATTTCGGTAAAATTGAGCCATGAACGTTAATACAGCCTAATCTCGGCATCTCTAGAATTTCTGGGGAGAGAATTTGTCCGTAGGCAACCACCACAAAGGCATCCACCCGCGATTGTCTGAGAAAATCTAAGGTTCGAGCGTTTTTTTTGACACTTTTGGGCTGCAAAACCGGTATTTGCTGTTCTATGGCTATTTGTTTCACCGGTGAGGGGATTAATTGATTGCCCCTTCCCCGGCGCTTGTCCGGTTGGGTAACGACGGCAATTACTTCTATATCGGGATTGGCTAATAATTTTTTTAGGGTGGGAACAGCAAAAGTCGGGGTTCCGAAAAAAACAATACGCATGGGAGAGGGGGGATTTTTCAGTTATCAGTGAGCAGTAATCAGTGAATGTCCACCGAGTTATTAACGGCTAACTATGCCAGACCATTGAATTTTTTTGGCTTTTTCCCGACGATAGGAGAAAAAATGATCCTCTTGTTGATAGGTACAAAAAGGAGCGATCGCAATTTGTTCATCCCGAATTCCTAACTGTTGTAGTTGATGATAAATCACCCGTCGCACGTCTAAGCGCACTTTCCCTTTTTCCTCGTCAGCAAATAAGGGGGAGGGGGACAGGTTCAATAAATTCGCCAGAATTTGGTCGGGATTGGTTTCTTGGGGGAATAAACTTAAACCCACTTCTACGGCAACTTCTGCCTCTACTTGATACACTTCCCCGGCAATTGCCGGCCCCAGGGCCAGCACTAAGTTATCTAAACAACTACCTGAGTTTAATAACTGCTTTACTGCTTTGGGAACTATCCTTTTGGCCGTCCCTCTCCATCCAGAATGAATCGCCACCCCAACACCAGTAGAGCGATCGCCTATTAGTACGGGCGTACAGTCAGCACTGGCCACCCAAATCCCTTGACCGGAAGCATCGGTGATAATTCCATCCGCTTCGACAATTTCCGGGTTAGTAATCCCTTGGGGATTTAATAGGCGATCGCCATGTACCTGTTTGACCCGATAAACCGGTACATTTGCCCCCAGAGCAGCCGTAAAAGCTTCCGGGGTTTGGGGGTAATAATGACGGGTAAAAAAGCCGTGGGACCAGTCCTCTAGGAGATTACAGGTAAGATAGGGCAATCCTTGCCATATTTGCCATTGCCACAGAGAAGTCTCGGTTAATCGGACATCGATCGCTACATTGGTCACAGTCTAAACCTCTCTTGCTGCATTAATACCTCGTTCTTTCCTATCCTAGTTCTGAGCTTGGCAAACGGCAACCGGAAGATTATTTAGGGTCTGCTGAAAAAGTTTTTCCTAGGGGCAGGGTGTAGGGTGTGGGGTGTGGGGTGTGGGGTTTTACCGATTTTGAGGGGGTCAATTACCTAATTTTCAGGGAAAAAGTCCCTGAATTTCCCCCTGATCACTCC